>JAXDFO010000179.1:0-12933 GCA_034665545.1 Blastocatellia bacterium | reverse complement strand
TGAATCGAACGACGATTCGCCAGCGCGAAGCCCGTCACGCCTTCGCCCGGCGCGACGCAGCGATGCTTGAAAGCCTCGGCGTTCTTGCCCGCGACGTGCGCGGCGGTCGCGTAAGCCTTCAACTCGTCGTGTAGATAAACGACGCACGTATCGAAGGGCACGACATGGCCCACCTTGTTGACGAGAATCGAAACGGTGTCTTCTATGTTGAGCGACGAGCCGAAGGTCCGCGCGATTTCATAGAGAGCATAGACTTCCCTGTGCGCGTTCTTAATCTGGTCATAAGCCATCAGCGAACCCGCGTTGAAGCTGTTCTGCATCATGTCGGCTTCCGTGAGCGCGCCCGCCTTGCTTTCATCCGCCGCGCCGCCGCGATGTTCGAGTCCGAGCGCGGCTATCTCAGCTTCAAAGCGCGAGAGGTTTTCCAGAAAGAGTTCGACCACCTTCGGGTCGAAGTGAACGCCTGAGCCGCGCAAGAGTAATGCTATCGCTTCATCGCGCGTCATGCCGCGACGATAGGGCCGATCCTCGCGCACAGAGTCGAAGCAATCAACGATGGAAAGAATGCGCGCCGTCATCGGAATCTGCTCGCCCTTCAATCCATCAGGATAGCCCTGGCCGTCCCACTGCTCGTGATGATGACGCACGATGGGCACGACCGGATAAGGAAAATCCACGCGGCTCAAAATCTCCGCGCCGACGATTGTATGCACCTTCATCTTCTCAAACTCTGCGCTCGTCAGTCGTCCGGGCTTGTTAAGAATATGATCTGGAACAGCGAGCTTGCCTATGTCATGAAGCAAGGCTCCGGCCTTGAGCGCTTCAATCTCTCTTTCAGAGAGGCCGAAGACGCGGCCCATTCCGGCGGCGAAGATTTGCACGCGGCGCACATGGCAATGCGTCGTTTGGTCTTTGGCATCAATCGCGGTGGCGAGCGCCTCGACCGTGGCTAGATGCAGGCGGCTCATCTCAGAGGCTTCGTGCGTCTTGCTGTTGAGACGCTCGAAGTAAATCTTATAGGTCGTGTAGGTCGCCGCCATAATCGCCACGCTCGGCAAGACGTAGACGAGACCGAACTTGTTAATCGCGCCGTAGAGCAGCGCGGCGCAGATGGCCGAAGTAATGAAGCTTAAAATGGTCCACAAATGGCCCTCGCGCCAGAAGCCCCAGAGCGAGCGGTGATTGCGTAGCGCATACATCGCGGAGACCGCGAGACCGTTGAGCAGGTATTGCGCGACCGTCATCAGGATGAGACCGATGAGCAACGTCTCGACGGGCAGCGACGGCGTCATCTTCAAAGGGAGACTCTTGAGGCGCGGGCCCAGCGCGAGCGCGTAATTAAACGCGCTGCCCGAAACGAAGATGGTCAGCGACATGATGGCGGCTGCGCCGAGGCGCGTCGCGGCCCGTTTCGTCGTCCGACAGGTGCAAATGAAAGTGTCCACGACGCCGAGCATGATGGCGGCGGGAACGTTCAATAGCAACACGCTCAAAAAGACGAAAGTATCGCCCACCGTGACGCTGGCGGTCGTCCCTGGAATGCGTATCGGATACCAGCCCGTGAGCAGGACCATGCAGACGAGCGCGAGGAAACCCATCCATTGAGTGCTGTTGAAGGCGAGACACTGGTAGAACGCCCAGACGCCCGTGAGCGCGCCTGTGGCGACCGTCGCGGACCAGTAAAGCCTGGCCGCGCGATTATAATCAGACATCTCTATGAATTTCACTCGCGCTCTCCAGAAACTTAAAAAGTTCCGGTTAAGTGAAGCGACCTGAATGCTGGCCCGCGCGCTTGATTTCTCTCGCGGGACGATTGTTCCTGCGACGCTCACATATTTTGGTCCAGAGCCGGGGCCGTCCGCCGGGAGCAAATCGGCTTGGATGACCCCGGCGCTGAACCGGGCAAGAGGCGGGCATTCCTCTTCATTGCACTCGCCCGCCTGTCTGGGGGTGAGAATCGCATCGCGCGTCCACTGGCGCTCTCGCACCTCTCTCTATGGTTGGCCCGGACGCTTTCGGTTTTCAAATTCGTGCGGCTATCGGACCCCGTGCGGAGAGTCCGTGAAGCGCTTTCACGCTCCGCAGCCGCACACTCTTACTTAACAAGCAGCGTGCCGCGAGATGCCGCAAACGCGCGCGCACATCTAAACCGTGCAAGCAATCGTAATTAGCCCGAATGGGCCAATTATCAACGGCCACGCGCGCCGAATCACTCGTTCAAGATGGCAGGTCATAATGATGCGAAGCGGTCAAAGTAATATAGGATTGTTTGGTTGCCAACTCACCACAGAGACACAGCGCACACGGAGGTTGCACAGAGTTGTTGAAGACTTAAATCTCTGTGCTCGCTCTGTGTGCTCTGTGTCTCTGTGGTGCATCTCATCTCCCATCTTCATTCAATGAGGATTGAACTGCCATCGAATTTTTAGGAGGTTGACAATCATCGGCGCGAGAGTGCAACCTTCGTCTTGATAAGCAAGCAGTTTTCTCAGGCGGTGATTTTGAGCGAGGCATTGGCAGAGGAAGCAGGGCGCGGGCGTTCCGTCGGCTATCTTGAATTGCTCCGGCGCAATCGTGATTTCCGTCTCATCTGGCTGGGCCAGGTCGTCAGCCAGATGGGCGACTGGTTCAATACCATCGCCGTCTACACGATTGTGCTGAACCTGACGGGCTCAGGCCGCGCGGTCGGGCTGGTCCTGGTCGCGCGCTTCGTGCCGAGCTTTATTATTGGTCCACTATCGGGCGTGCTGGCTGACCGCTTCAGCCGTCGCCGGATTATGATCGTCTCTGACCTCCTGCGCGCGCTGGTGGTCCTGGGTTTTCTCTTCGTGCGCCGCCCGGACCAATTATGGCTCGTCTACGTTTTGACGGTCGCGCAACTTCTCTTCTCTTCGTTCTTTGAACCGGCGAAGACGGCGGCCATTCCATCAATCGTCAGTGAGCGCGAACTGCTCTCGGCCAACGCCATCTCAGCCGCGACCTGGTCCACTATGCTGACGCTCGGCGCGGCCATTGGCGGAGTCGTGACGGGATTGTTCGGGACGCGCGCCGCCTTCGTCCTGGACTCCGCGACCTACCTGGCTTCGGCGGCCCTCATCTATCGCGTGCGGCTGCCGAAACGCCCGCCGCGATTGAAGAAGAAACTGACGTTGGCCCACGCGCTGGGTTTGACGGAGACTGTAGAGGGCGTGCGTTATGTGTGGAAGCGACCGCGCGTGCTGGCCGCGTTGATGGTCAAGCCAGCCTGGGGAATCGGCGGCGCGGTTATGGCCCTGCTGGCCGTCTTCGGCGAAAGGATTTTTCCCATTGGAGGCAGCGCGGCCTTCGGCATCGGAGCGCTCTACGCGGCGCGCGGCATCGGCACGGCGATCGGCCCACTCGCCGCGAGCCGCTTCTTCGCAGAGACTAGAAAACAGATGCAGGTCGCCATCGGCATCTCGTTCTTTATCAGCGGACTCTTCTACGTCGCTTTCGGTTGCGCGACCAACTTTCTGTTCGCGCTCTTGATGCTGCTCATCGCGCACATCGGCGGCAGTATCCTGTGGGTCTTCTCGACCGTGCTGCTACAGCGAACCGTGGAAGACTCTTTTCGCGGGCGCGTCTTCGCCGCAGAGATGGCCCTGCTCACGCTCATGATGGCGGGTTCAAATTATGCGATGGGAGAATTACTGGACCGATTAGGCTATTCGCCGCGCACCATCACCGTCAGCATCGGTCTCATCTTTTTAGTCCTCGGCGCGATCTGGTTTGCGTCACGCCGTTGGTGGAACAACGGGCGCGAAGAACTGCGCGCGAGCGAAGAGACAGAATCAAACGTGCCGCTCAAGGCCGAGACGATTTGAAGCGAGGTTTTCAGCTTTTAGTTTTCAGTTGGGGAACGCTCTGATGAAAATTAAGGTTGGCGTGATGGGGTCGGCAGATGACGCGCTGGCTGAGGGCGTGGCGGATGAGTTGCGCGGGAAGGCTTCGGCGTTGGGGCTGGCTCTGGCGGCGCGTGATGTGGTCGTGCTGACGGGCGGGACGACGGGGCTGCCGCATCTGGTGGGCCGCTCCGCGCAAGAGGGCGGCGCGCTTCACGTCGGCATCTCGCCCGCCAGCGATGAGGAGGAGCACAGGACCATTTATGGCTTGCCGACGGATGGGACGGCCCTCATCATCTACACGGGCTTTGGTCTGAAGGGGCGCAACGTGGTGCTCGTGCGTTCATGCGACATAGTGCTGTTCATACGCGGCTCGATGGGCGCGCTCAACGAATTCACCATCGCACACGACGAGGGGCGCATCATCGGATGCCTGACGAGCACGGGCGGCGTCGCTGATGAGGCAGAGCGACTGCTCAGACTCTTTCCCAAGCAGACGGGCGCGTGCGTGCTGCACGGCGACGACCCGGCCAGTCTCCTGACCGCGTGCCTCGAAGCATATCAAGTGAAGAAGGAGATGGATTAATGGACCTGGAATTGAAGGGGCGCGTGGCGCTCGTGGCGGCGGCAAGCCAGGGGCTAGGATTCGCAGCCGCGCTTGAACTGGCGCGTGAAGGCGCGCGCGTCTTTCTCTGCTCGCGCGATGAAGAGAGAGCGCGCGCGGCGGCTGAGAGGATAGAGGCGGAGACGGGCGCGGCGGTCGTCGGCGTGCGCGCTGATGTGACGAGCGATGAGGACGCGGCGCGGTTTGTTAAATTGGCACAGGAACAGGCGGGCCGGGTTGACATCTGCGTGACCAACGCGGGCGGTTCGCCCTCTTCCAACTCCGCCACGACGGACCTTGAGATGTATCGCCAGGCTTTCGAGTTGAATGCGCTGTCGGCCATCAGGCTCGCGCGGCTCGTCCTGCCATCCATGCGCGCGCAGCTTTGGGGACGCCTCATCAACATCACTTCCATCACCGTCAAACAACCTATAGACGGGCTGTTGCTCTCTAACACCGTGCGCGCGGGATTGACGGGTTGGGCCAAGACTCTCTCTAACGAAGTTGCCGCAGACAACGTCACGGTCAACAACATCGCGCCCGGCTATACTCTGACCGAGCGTCAGGACGAACTAGCCGAATCGAGGGGGCGCGCCGCAGGTAAATCCAGAGCGGAGATGATAGAAGGTTGGGCGGGCGAGATACCCATGCGACGCCTCGCGCGACCGGAAGAGATAGGCGCGGTCGTCGCCTTTCTAGCTTCGGAGCGTGCTTCCTATATCACGGGCGTGACCTTGCAGGTTGACGGCGGGTGGACTCGCGCTCTTTTCTAACACGGATGGAGGGGCGGGATTTTTGGACCTGCTTTAACAAATGATGGATGATGAGAGAGTGGCTATCTCGCATGGCAGGAGGCGACTGCTGACGCAAGCGTTATGGTCCATGATGTTGATGGTGGGCGCGGAACCTGTCCGGGGGATGTTGAAGAACTTGAATCTTGAAGCCGAGAACATCATAGAAGCGCGCCACACGAAGATTGAAGTGGCCGCTTCGGACCTGGACCACGCGGAATGGAAGAAGGCCCGCGCCGTTCGCATTACCCGTTATTGGTCCGGCAAGGATGCCCCGCCGCAACGACACGCGGAAGCGAGCCTTCTCTGGTCCAAAAATGCTCTGAGCGTGCGCTTCATTTGTCCACAGGCAGAGCCGTTGGTCGTCAACGAGAAGCCTCAGACCGACAGGAAGACTATGAAGCTGTGGGACCGCGACGTGTGCGAAATCTTCATCGCGCCGGACGCGCGCTCCGTCGAGAGTTACTACGAATTCGAGGCCGCGCCGACGGGCGAGTGGATTGACCTGGCAATCAAGTGGAAGCCGGAGGGGCGCGAGACCGCGTGGGATTTTCATTCGGGGATGACGGCGGCGGGGCGCGTCTCGCAAGGCTCTGTCATGATGGCGATGCGCGTGCCGTGGAAGGCACTGGGTCGCACTCCACAAAGCGGCGAGAGATGGCGGGCCAATCTCTTTCGCTGCGTCGGGTCGGGCGAAGGGCGCGGCTATCTCGCGTGGCAACCGACCCTCACGGAGCAACCGGCCTTTCACGTCCCGCAGGTTTTCGGCTGGCTCACCTTTAAGGGATGAGGGTTTATGAAAGCTATCGTGTCCTTAATCTGCCCGGTGTCATCATAGAACATTGAAGAGACAGCCCTACTTGAGCGTCTTCAAAAATTCTTCAAGGCGCGTCCAGTCCTCCTGGGTCATCGCGGTAAACCGCGCGCCGATTAGGTAAAGCTTCTCAGTCGCCTCTTCTTCAAAGCGTTCATAGCGGGCCGGAACGGCCTCAATCTTAATTGGACCAGTGGGCAATTCAAGCGTGATGACGAGGGTGCGGCCTTCGCCCGTGAGGTGCTGTTCGCCGAGCAGGATGGAGGGCAGGATGAGCGCGAGGCCGGTCGCGCTGAGGTCGCGCGTGTGGCCGTTCAGGGTGGGCGCGGGCTTGGCCGCAACGGCGGCAGCCGCCTTCTTTCTCAAGGCTATCGAGACGGTGACGGGCAGTCGCGCTTTGAGCCTCGGAGACCTTCGGCGATTCCCTACGATGCTGCGTAGACGGGCCGCGATGGAACGAATCAACTCCGGCATCTCGCCAGGGGCTACCTCCGCGAACGGCATTCTCAAGTGCGAACCGACAGCAGGATGAAAAGACTGCTGGACCGAACTCTTAATCTACACTCATTTCACGCCCGGCGCGATGACCTCTACGCTTCTCGGCTCGTTCGCCAGCAGAGTGACGTGCGTTGCGGTCGCGGCGCGCGACTTGACGAACTCTTCGTTGAGCAGTTGCGCGCTCTCGCTGTTGCGCATGACGACGAAGAGATATTCGCCGGGCGCGCCGCTCACGTTGAATGCGCCCGTCTCATCCGTGCCATCGAAGATAACACGACCGGGGCGCGTCCAGAGGGCCGGGTCCACAGGGTAGAGCACGATGCGAGTGTTGTTCAGGGGAGCGCCGCCCGGCCCGTTGAGGACGTGGCCCGTCAGCGTGCCGCTATCGGTCGAGAGGACGATACGCACGCCCTTAAGCTCTGCGGATTCCTGGACCAGCAAGGGTTCGCGCAAGAGGTCCACGCCGCCCGCGATGATTGATTTCACGTAGTACTTATTATCCGGCGTGTAGACGTACACATTCAACTTGCCGCCCGGCAAACCGTCCAAGACGAAATTCCCGTTCGGGCTTATCACAGATGGCGCTGTCGGCGCAGGCTGTTCGTCAGAGGGTTGCAGGGAGATGAAGAGGCCGCCCGGAACGGGCTTGCCGCCCTCCACTGTGACCGTGCCGCTCAAGCGCGCGCCCTCCGCCATCTCTACGACGAGGTTCGTGACATCGTGCCCGGCCACCTTCACGTCCTGCTGTTTCTGCGAAAACTTTTTCTTGTTATGAGAGAGGATGCGCGCGGGAGCCTCCTGCGATTCCACCTGGGTGACGCTCATGGTTTCCGGCGCTTCGTAAGCGGGCTGGACGGTGATGATGTAAGTGCCATCCGGGATTTCGTTGAAGGACCATTGGCCCATCTCGTCCGTCTCTGAGGCGGGCATAAATTCCGAGAACGGCGCGACTTGATTAATGACAGAGTTATTCTCTTTGCTGGTCAGGCTGACGCGCGCGTGGGCGAGCGGGCGGCCATCATTGCGCGCCTTGACCGTGCCGCTAATCATGTGCAGGGCGCGTTCTGCGAGCGTGATGTCAACGTTCTTCTCTTCCTCGCCCGCCGCTATCTGGATGGAGGCGGCGTTGCGCGCGCTGGTCGCGTCCTGGTAGTAAGTCATGACCAGAGAGTTGCCGCCGAGCATGACTCCGCCCATGAACTCGTCGTCGGAGTTGCGGCGCGCGTCGCCGTGCTCAATGTTCTCGGTCGCGCCGACGACATAATCGCCTGGCGGCAATCCAGCGAAACGATAAGAGCCACGGTCGTCCGTCCGGTTGCCGAAAAGGGCCGAGGCCGAGAGGCTCGTGAAGAACGGCTTCAACTCGCCGTTACGGCGACGCATGATGATGACCTGAACGTTGATGGCGGGGTCTCCGTCCTGGTAAGTGACGCGACCCGAAATCGCGCCGCCGCGACGCGCATGCACTTCCACTTCCTTATCGTTGATGCCGTCAATGGAGACCTCTTCAAACTGTTTTCCGATCTCCTCATAATCAACCTTGTCGCTGTTGAGGCTCTCTATATCAACGAGACTGATGGGCGTGACGACTCCGGCGGCATCCACCATGATGAAGTACTTGCCTTCCGGCACGTTCTTGATTTGAAACTCGCCGCGCGCATTGGTGATGCCCGTCACTTCGGACCCGCGATTGTTACGAGCGAGCAGTATCAAACGAGCGCGCCTGACCGGCCTTCCAGTCCCCTCGTAACTGACGTGACCGCGCAAGGTTGTTTTAGCCTTGACGTTTTCCTGGACCATAATATCGGCTGTCACTTGAGGCGACGTGGAAGGCTGAGGCGGCGGTCCCCCTGCATTCTGCGCCCTGACATTAAGCGCAGATAGCATGCCCGTCATCAACATCGCGCAGGCGAGCGCGGACACGCGCGCCGTCAGCCCCTGCGGAAAAACCTTTCGGTTCGCTTGCCCTCTCGTCATACGCAAAATCACTTTCTCTCTCAAATCAAAAATGCTCAACGGACTCTACTTCGTGCCGGGCGGAAGGACGAGCGGCTTGCCGCCGTTATCAATGCTGCGAATGCCGCCCTGGTCCAGAAAAAAGGAGAGGCGGCCCGTGCGCCCGTAACGCGCAGGCTCCGCCCCGGCGGTGTAGCTCTTGGCGGCGTTGGCTAGAGCGATGTGAAAGCGATAGCCGGTCGAATCCGTGCCTTCCAAATCTTTGGGGACGAGTCCGGCGGTGATGAGGGCGGCGAGGTCTCCGAAGAGCCCGTTGTGTTGCTGGTTGTAGGCGAGTTCGGCGATGAGTATGCGCTGCAACATGGCCTGCACTTCGTTGTGATGAGTATCAATGCGCGCCTTGAAGAAGAACTCCTTGCCGCTCGCGCGCACGAGGTTCTGGTTCTCCTTGTCGCCGATAATCCAGTCGCCGCCGGAGCGCATCAGGGCGACGGGCTCCGCTTCGGTGGCATCGTCACCGACGCTCGCCACCTTGACGAAGACGGTAGCCAGGTCGCCGCTTGTCTGTTCGCCGTTGATGTTGATTTTTTCGGGAATCGCGGCGGCCATCTTCTCGAAGTCCGGCTTGAGGTCTTCAAACTCTTCCTGGCTCAAGCCTTCAATCGCGGGCTTGTAGATGGACATGGCGAAGGCTTCACGAAAACGTCTCTCTCTCATCGCCCTGTAAAACTCGCGCACCGTCTCTGTGGGCGTGCGCGCGCTGCTGGCGGTCTGCGCCATCGCGGCGGGCTGTAGCCGGTTCGCCGCACAGGCGAAGAGCAGGGCGATAATGAAGAGGGACGCAAAAGATGAAAGGATGCGGGTCTGGAATCTGTGCATGAACGGGCTGTCCTTAAAGGTTTGATGAAATCCGAAGCCGCGCGGGCGTTTGGGGGAGCCGACTTTCTCGCGCCCCGGATTTAAGAGGCAGGAATAGGTTAAAACGTTTGCCGCCCGGTTGGCAAATCGCCGGGGAGTTCGGTCCAGATTGAGAGCAGGCCCAAGAGGCGTTCACCACAGAGACACAGAGGACACAGAGGACGCACGGAGAAATTTAAGACTCTGTGTAAGCTCTGTGTCCTCTGTGTCTCTGCGGTGAACGTCCAGTTTCTTTAAACTTTTCCGCGCGCTCGTCCGGCGAGCAGCATCTCTCTGCCGACCATGTAGAGCAGGACCGTCAGGACCAGGAATGGAATGAGTCCCAGCCAATCGGAGTACATGCCATCGTAGAAACTATTATGGGCGGTGGACCATTCTTCGTATCCCTTCAACTTCGCGGTGATGCCCTCGCTCAGATTGAGGAAGGCGAAGATGACGCCCGCCAGCGTGCCGCCCGCGATATACCCTGATGCGAGCAAGACTCCCTGGCTCTTATCGCCCTCGGCCACCAACTCCTCTTCCGTCAACTTCTTGTTCGACGGCTTGCGCCGCAGATACTTATCAACTCCCCAGCGCACCATGCCGCCGACGAATATCGGCAGCGAAGTTGAAATCGGCAAGTAGACTCCGACGGCGAAGGCCAGCGAAGGAATGCCGGAGAGTTCGAGCACGATGGCAATCATGACGCCGAGCAAGACTAAGCCCCAAGGCAACTGCCTGCTCAGGATGCCCTTGATGATGTAGGACATGAGCGTCGCCTTCGGCGCGGTGAACTTCTGCACGCCTGAGCCGTCAGGTCGCTTATCATAGATGCCGTTGATGCCGGGGTCTGAGAGGTACACGGGCACGCCCTGCTCGTTGACCAAGTAGCGGCCCGCCGGACCATTCTCCGTCGTCGTCTTGTGATAAACGTAATAGCTGGTGGTATCGCCGTTGGCCTGCGAGCCTTCCAGTTTCTCGCGCTTCGGCTGGTTGCCGTCCCTTTCATAAGCGTTCGGGTCCGCGTGGAAGCCCGCAGGGAAACTGAAATCCTTATTGTTGGCAATCGGCACATAGACAGTGCCCGACTGGTTCAACTGCAAGAGAATTGGACCAAGCACGAGCGCGGAAGCGAGCGCGCCGACGAGGATGGCTATCTGTTGATACTTCGGCGTCGAACCGACGAGAAAGCCCGTCTTCAAATCCTGCGAAGTCGTCCCGCCGTTCGAGGCCGCGATGCAGACAATCGCGCCGATGGAGAGCGCGGTCACGTAGTAAGGCGGCGCGGTCCAACCGATGATGAGAAAGACCAGGCTCGTCAAGAGCAGCGTCGCCACCGTCATGCCTGAGATGGGATTCGAGGAGGAACCGACCTCGCCCGTCAGGCGCGAAGAGACCGTCACGAAGAGAAAGCCGAAGCCGACGATTAATAACGCGCCCAGGATGTTCCACTGCAAGTTCAGCGCGCGGCTCAACATGATGCCGAGCAGCAGAACCACGATGCCTCCGAGGACGAACTTCATCGAAAGATCCTGGTCCGTGCGCGGCGCGTTCTCGCTCTCAGCCTTGCGTCCTCTGAGGTCCGCGAGTCCGCCTTTCAAGCCCGCCCAGATGAGAGGCAGTGAACGAAAGAGACTGATGATGCCGCCCGCCGCGACCGCGCCCGCGCCTATGTACAGAATGTATGCCTTCTGAATCTGGGTCACGGACATGTCTTTGATGAGGTGGGCCGTTTCGGGAGCGAGCGGCGTCATCCACCCGCCGCCGAAATATTTGATGGCCGGAATCAGGACCATGAAAGAGAGCACCCCGCCCGCCGCCATAATCGAAGAGATTCTTGGACCAATGATGTAGCCGACGCCGAGCAGCGCGGGGTTGTTCTCAAGCGAGAGCGACCCGCCCTCGAACGGTTGGCCGAAGACCTTCGTCGGATATTCTTTCCAGGTCTTGAAAATCTGTTCGATGGCGTAATAGATGAAGCCTATGCCGAATCCGGCGATGATGGTCTTGCCGCCGGTCGTCGCCTCGTCAATATCCAGCGCGTCCGCCCTTCTGACTTCAGACTTGACCGCCGCCGCCCTCGACTCTTCCGACGCGCCCGCCTTCAAGACTTCCGCGCAGGCGGTTCCTTCCGGATATTTGAGCAGGCCGTGCTGCTGCACTATGAGCGCGCGCCTGAGCGGAATCATCATCAGGATGCCGAGCAGTCCGCCGAGCACGGCCACCAGCATGACTCTCGTAATCTCCAAATCGAAGCCCAGAATCATGATGGCGGGCATCGTCACGCCGAGGCCGAACGCGATTGACTCGCCCGCAGAGCCAGCCGTCTGCACGATGTTGTTTTCGAGAATCGTCGCGTCTCTCAAACCCAGTTTCGAGAGCACGCGAAAGATCGTAATCGAGATGACGGCGACCGGAATGGACGCGCTCACCGTGAGTCCGACCTTGAGCACAAGGTAGAGCGACGATGCGCCGAAGACTATGCCGAGCAGCGTCCCGATGATGAGAGGCAAGGGTGTCAACTCGCGCAAGCGCGCGCTGGCCGGAATGTAAGGCCGGAAGTTAGCCAGCAGGGGATTCTCCGGCTGCGCCCCGACAATATCAGGATACTCGTTACCCGGCTTTGCGACTTCGACGATTCCACCAGACATCAGAAGTGACCTCCGATTAAATTTTCCGTACGCAACTAAGGGAGAGCAAAAGGTGTTTTATTCGGCTGCTACTTTACCCCGCCCATCAAGGGCAGCGCAAGCTAAACGAGCTTTTTGTCCCGGCTTCCAATGACCTTCGATTGCTCTTGGCTATCTTAATGATGCGCTTCGCGCATTTCACTTTGCCCGTTTCGCGGTTTCCATTACACTCTCTCTGCAATTCGCTGGTGGTTACGGGTCAACAATTTTCTTTTCACCACACAAGCTTTGGAGATTCAAAGATGATGCGTAGGCGTTTGCTGGCCGGGTGTTTGATTGTTATCTGTGCTCTATCTGTTTCGGTCTCCGGGCAGAGGCGTGCCGTGGCGTTGGCCGTGCCTGGGCCGGAGGAGGTGTTGGGATTCAGGCCGGGTGACGATAGGAAGCTGGCGAGTTGGGGACAGGTGGTTGATTATTTTAAGAGGCTGGATGCGGCGAGCGACCGCGTGAAGTTTGAGGAGTTGGGGAAGACGACTCTGGGCGCGCCGTTCGTGATGGCGACCATCAGCGCGCCGGAGAATATGGCGCGGCTCGATGAGTTCAAGGAGATTCAGCGCGCTCTGGCTGACCCGCGCAGGCTGGGGGCGAACGCGGACCAGAAGGCGCGGCAACTCATCGCGCGCGGCAAGACGATTGTGCTCATCACCTGCGGCATACATTCGACGGAGGTCGGCTCTTATCTTTCCAGCATGCTCATCGCGCACAGGCTCGCCTCTTCGGACGAGCCGGAAGTTAAAAACATTTTGCAGAACACGATTATCCTGCTCGTCCCTTCGCTCAACCCGGACGGCGTTGACATCGTCAAGAACTGGTACGACCGCAC
>JAXDFO010000178.1:0-8439 GCA_034665545.1 Blastocatellia bacterium | reverse complement strand
CGCGCGTTCATGGGTGGGCGCGGTCGGTCTCTTGCAGTTGATGCCGCGAACGGCGCGGCAGTTCGGAGTCCAGAACCCGCTCGACCCGGAGGACAATGTGCGCGGGGCCGTGAAGTTTCTGCAATGGCTGGACAAGTATTGGGATGAGCGTATTCCTGACGAGCATGAGAGATTGAAGTTCGTCCTGGCCTCCTACAACTGCGGGGCCGGGCACGTTGACGACGCGCAGCGACTGACGGAAAAATACGGCGGCAATCCGCAAGCCTGGGATGATGTCTCTTACTGGTTGCTGCAAAAATCAACGCAGCAATACTCCACGGACCCGGTCGTTAAATTCGGTTTTTGCAGAGGCGTCGAGCCGGTCAACTATGTCGGCTTCATACTCGATCGCTTCGACCATTACAGGCAGTTCATCGAAGTCGCTTCGCGTCATACTACGGTCGCAAACTGGGACGGGAAGAAATCCGGTTGAGGCGTTTAAAGATTATTGGACCATTTGCCTTGCTGGCCGCCGCGCTCCTCTTCGCGCAATGGCATTGCCCGCAAGGCGGCTGCGCGCTCACATCCGAAAAGCGCGCCCTCGTCCTTCTCAAAAACCGGGAGGCGTTGCCGCAGGCCGCAGACTTTGATGAGCGAGTGACGCTCGCGGCCCTTCTTCAACCGGGCGCAGACGGCGCGCGCTGGTCATCAACGCGCGCCGCCGCGCTCGAAGGCTACGTGATGGAAGTCAACGAGGGAGCTATCGAAGCCGCCAACTGCTTTTCGCCCATCAGGCTCGACACGCACATTGACATCGCGCTCAAGCCGGATGCCCCGCCCGTCGAACGCGTTATCCTGGAAGTCACACCGCGCATGAGAGACTGGGCCAAAGGACGGGGCCGCGACTGGTCCACTGACACGCTCAGGCGCGAACTCGTGGGCCACTGGTGTCGCTTTGAAGGCTGGCTCCTCTTCGACACAGAACACGCGGACCAATCCAACAACACCGCGCCGTCAGGCACGGACAACTGGCGCGCGACCGCCTGGGAACTCCATCCCCTGATGAGCATCAAGGTGGTCAGGTGAGAGGCTTAAGGCTCTAGTTCTAGTCTCTCTCAACATAAAACATCTGCAACCGCCACGGTCTCCCTTTCGTAAAGTTTAGCAGGGCGATTGGTCCTGTTTCGGCGGTGCTGTTATGCGGCGGCGTTGTGTTAAGATGATTCGCGGGGAAAGACGGGCGCGGCGGGTGTTGCGCTTTTCACTTTCTCACGTTTGGAGATTTGATTGAGATGCAAGAGACGAATGATTCGCGTTATGCGAAGTGCAATGTAATCTGCGACGCGGTGCGTTATATTAACGATGCGACGTATGCCATTTTGCCGAAGGATGTGGCGCACAATCTGGGCGAACTGGAAAAGAATTTCTGGGGCGGCGTGCGCTGGCTCGTGGACAAGCAACTGAAGTGGATTGAAGAGCGTCTGGATAGCAGCGACCGCTTGCGCGAAGAATGGGAACGCACACGCACGCGGCCCGAAGCGTCCGGCGGCGGTGGTATCTAAGGCGCACTCAAAACAGAGGCGTGTGTGGAATCGAAAGAGAGATGATGGAAATTCTGTTGGCTGATGAATACGGGTTCTGCTTCGGCGTCGAGCGCGCGGTGGAGATGGTCGAGGGCGCGCTCGCTGAAGGCAATACGGTGCGTTCTCTGGGCGCGTTGATACACAATTCGCAGGAGATGCAAAGGCTCGAAGACGAAGGCGTCAGGACCATTAATTCGCCCGAAGAGGCTGGCACGGGAATGACCGCCGTGATACGCGCGCACGGCGTCACGCCGCAGGTCCAGCGCGAACTCGAAGAGCGCGCGACGAAAGTTATTGATGCGACGTGCCCCTTCGTGACGAAGGTCCAGAAATTGGCCGAGCGCGCGGCAGCGCAAGGGCGCGATGTCGTCGTCGTCGGCAACCCGGACCATCCTGAGATGATAGGCGTCGTCGGCTACGCCCCGCACAATACTCATGTCGTGCGCGACGCTGCGGAGGTCGCCTCGTTGCCTTCGCTGCACGCGCCGCTCGTCGTCTCGCAGACCACTCTCAAACTCAAAACTTTCCTGGACGCCGCAGAGGCCGTGCGCTTAAAGGCCGACGCGGAACCGCAAGTCGTCAATACTATCTGCTCCGCCACGCGCGACCGGCAGGACGCTGCGCGCTCGCTCGCCGGGCACGTTGATGCCTTCTACGTGATCGGTGGCCGCCACTCATCCAACAGCGTCAAACTGCTCGCGGTCTGCCAGGAGCAGTGCGAGAAAAGCTTTCTCATAGAAACGCCGCTTGAGATTAACGCGCAAGACCTCGCGGGCGCACGACGCGTTGGCATCACCGCAGGCGCTTCGACGCCGAAGTGGCTCATAGACCAGGTGGTCGAAAGACTACGCGCGATTGGCGAGGCACAGGCGGCGACGGTCGGCGCGTGATGTGCGCGACGCACGAGAGCTTAAAACGATAAAGGGAAGCCGCTCTCGGCTTCCCTTTATCGTTTCTGGTCCTTTTTATCTGAGGTCAAAGCTTCCTTACATCTCTTCATCCGCCTGGTCTGCCTGATAGAGCATGCTGACGATTCTTCGCGCTTCCTCGGAGCCGTAGTCCAGAGCCTGTCGTTCGAGCGCGTCGCGCGCGATGTCTGCGTCTATGGGGTCCGCGAGCAGCGTGATGAGCGTGTGCGTGGGGAGTTGCGCTAAGGTCTCTTGCGCGAGAGCGCGTGCGATGGTCTGGCCGTTGCGCGCGAGTTCGCAGATTTCGGCGGGCGCAAAGCGCGTCGTGAGCACATCGGCGAGGGCGTCTATCCGCGCGAAGTCGTGGCGCGCGTGAGCGCGTTGGACCAATTGCGCGTAGACCTCAGCTGATTGCGTCTGGCTTTGCAGCACGGCGGCGCAGGTCTCGGCCATGAGTTTTAATTGAAGGGCGTGCTCGGTGCTCAGCGTCGCGCCGGACTCGGCTGCGCGTTCGTCCAAGGCGAACAGCAGTCGGCTCAATTCCCAGTCGGCGCGCGCATCATAGGGCAGCGCGTTGGCGCGCGCCGGAGTCGCCTTCAAGACCGTCGTCGGGGTCGTTCCAGAAAACTGTAAGGCGTGCTCGACCAGATGCCGCGTCGTCGAACGCAGTCCGGCCCAGACACTCGCCACGCGCGCTCCGAAATCCTCTATCACCATTCTCAAAACTCTCTACTCCAAAAAAAACTCGACCGCGCCCAACGAGGCGCAAGCCTTCCTTTCCAATGACTTTACTATACCGCGAAAAGATAATGAAAAGCGAACGGCATAAAACAATAGGCAGTGCGCAGCGTGCAGTGGTCAGAAGAAAAGCGATAGCATGCTCTTCATTCTGACCTCCTTACAGAGCCCACTGCCCACTGTCTCTCTTACTTGGCCTTGGCTGTGCTGCTGACTTCGTTATGGTCTATGATTTCGACGATGATGGGAAACGGTATTTTGATTATCTCGCCGTCGGGGCGTTCCATTTTGACGCTCGGCGTGGTCAGAGCCTGCGTAGTCTTCATGCTGCGCACGATGCCGCGCACGCGGTCTCCACTCTCTGTGATGATCTCTACGTTGTCTTTCCCGTAAAGCGGTTGAAGGGCGGCAAGCGCCTTTGTTACTTCCACTGTGAAAATCCTGCTTTCTAGTCTGACTGAAATTTCAAGCGATGCGTACCCGAACGGGTGCGCCTCTTGGAAAATATACGCGCGCGCCCTCTTTCAAGGATGTTCGGGCGAATGCACCTATTCGACTCTCTTGAGCAAGCACGATGTATGCCGCTCCCGCACGAGCCGGATAATGCGCCCACTTTTCCACGTAAAATCGCCAAGCCCTATTACTATAGCACGCGCGGCGACCGGACCCCCGCTTTTTCGCGGCGTATGAACGAGATGCAACCGGGACGCTCCATCTGACGTATATCAGCACGGAAACAATCGCGCCCCTATCGCGCTTTTTATTTTTAGCGAAGTAAACTTATGTCATCACCAGCGCAACCAGTCGAAGATAAAACACACAACCATAAGGCAGCCGCCGCGCAGCAGAGCTTCACGGCCTGTCCCAATTGCCGTACGGAGATGCCCGGACAGATGCGTTTCTGCCGCCAGTGCGGCTATCGCCTGGGCGAAGGCGTGGCCGAGTATGCCGAGACGGTTCGCTTTCAACAGCAGCAGCCGGGCGCGGCGCGTCCGGTTCAGACAAAGCAGCAGGCCCAGGCCACGGGCAGCACGTTCGGCGGGCCGGACGCCATGCCCGGCAGCTTTCGTGATTTGAACATCATGGCGCGCGGCGCGAGCCATCAAGCCTTTCAGCAAAGCCGCAAAGGCTTGGGCCAACTCAGAAGAAAGTGCGGGCGCAATAGCTGGCCGCACTGGTTTATCTGGCCCATTATAGGCATCGCTGTTTCTGTCTCGGCGGCGGGCGGCAACTGGGTCAGACAGCTTTCGCATCAAGGTCCATTCGCCGGAAGCAGCGTGAGCGTTCCGCAAGCGCCATCGGCCCCTTCGCTTCCCGCAGGGATGGAGGAATCCGTCATCGGCATTAATGGTCCAGAGGATGCTGAGGGAGGCGCGTCCTTCGCGTATGTCACGCCGGGCTCTGCGGCGGACCAGGCGGGCCTCGTCGGTGGCGACATCATAGAGAGCCTGGACGGCCAGCCCGTCAAGAACGCGGACCAACTGGAAGAGCTACTCGCACGCACGCCCGTCGGCAAGACAGTGCCGGTCGTCTTCACACGCGACGGCCAGAAGCAGACGACGAAGTTGAAGACCACCTCCGAAGAGGAGAACGACGCGCGCCAGGAGCAGTTTGAAGAGAGCAGAGAGACGAAGGGCTACATAGGCGAGGGGACGGACCTGGACCGTGTCCGCGTGCCCGGCATGAATATTGACGGCGTCCGGTTGGGCGAGATACAGAAGAACAACCCGGCCTATATCGCTGGCTTGCGCGACGGCGACATCGTCATCGAATTCGGCAACACTCCCATACGCACCCGCAGGGAATTCGAGACGCGCATCCAACGCGCGCTCCCCGGCAGCACCGTCAAAACAGTCGTCGTCCGCGACGGCCAACGCCTCGAAATCCCCGTCAAGGTGGGCCAAGACTGAGCGGAAGGCAAAAGTAAAAAGGTCAAAGGCAAAGGGTAGGCTGAGACCGCTTTTTAATAAAAGCTGGCTTCTCATCACTTGTGCCTTTTTACTTTTACCTTTGGCCTTCCGCTTTACTTCCTCGTCTGTACTCGCGCAGGCGTGCTTCCATCTCAAGGCGCACGTCCTGGCGGTCTTCCTCGGCTTCATCCGCTTCAAAGGTCTCGAAGAGAGCGTAGGGCGTTTCACTCACGAGGCGCAGTTCCCAGGCTTCGCGTCCAGCGTGGGAGGGGCGTGCGAACCAGAGCGCGTCCACGATTGAATCCTGCGTCTGCGCTGTTTCAAGGAGGGCCGTAAATTCTGGTCCAGCCGTCAGGCTCGCGCGAGTTTCCGGCGTGAGCAGGGCGCGTCGCAATTGCCAACCGTGCTTGCCGTAAAGGGCGATAATCTCTGTGAGCCTCTCAAGCTGATTCATTAATCTGGCGCGCTCTGTTTCTGAACTCTACTTGACATCGTGCAACGCGCTGGATTTTTTCTGCGCATCGTTAATCGCTTTATCGAGAGCGATCTTCCATTCGCCGTTCTCCTTGACGAAGGGGACAGTCTCCCATTCCTTGTTCTGGTCATTTTGGACTTCGAGGGTCGCCGTCTCGCCTTCTATCTTCTCGTTACGCATCTGCGGCGTCGCGTTGTTCTTGACCGTCTCAGGCGATTCCATGCCGCTCTTGAGAGTGTCATCGAGCGTCGTCTTCTGCGCCTTAGCGACGCCTTCCATCAAGTCCAGCGTGCCCTTCGAGAGCGTCTTCTTGAAAGCCACCACATCCTTCTTTCGCGTGGCGTCAAAGAAGGCTTCCATCGTCGCGGTCGGCGACGCCGCTCGCTTGCAACCCGCCATCGCCCCCGCCAGCGCGATGCTCAAACAGACAATCAACAGAGCCTTGACCTGTGCTCGCTTCATCTTCATCTCCTTCAAACGCAGTGGTCCAAAAACTCCACGCGCACACCTCTTGACCTATGAAATTAAACAGCGAGGCAGTATACATGAAAAGCAAACTCGTCACTCGTTTATTGACCGGACGGGCGTGCGCCCTTTATCATGCGCCGGTCTGCCCTTGTGAGGCTGGCGCGCCAGTCTTTTCCTTAACCGCAACGCTGCCGTTCGCATGCGTCCATTATGTGGCTGCCAAAGTTAGCGCACGGAGAATCGCCCGACCGGACCGAAGCGGGCGCGAGAGTCTGCCAGGCATTGGTCGTGCTGCTGGCGATGACGCTGGCGACGGGCGGCGCGTGGCTCGGCGCGAAGGGAGCAAAATATTACACGCCGACGGGGAATCTCAAGCGACGATTGCGACAGCCGCGCGCTGCAAAAATGGGCGCGTCCGCGCTGGCCTTCGCCGCCGGTAGCGAAAGGGAAGAAAGTCATAGCAGCAACATGTTTGATTCAAAGAGAGAGATAATCCAGGACGCGCCCGCGCCCTTTTACGACGCGCTCAAGAAGACGCTCAAAGAGCGCAAGCTGAAGCTGGAACAGATCTGCCCGCTCACGGACTCGGTCGCGCGGCGAATGCTGTCGGATTACGGCGCGATGTACGTGGCGACCAAGAAGGTACTGCCCCCGCCCGTCTGCATCTTCACCAACGAAGAGGATGTCAAAAAGTTTCAGGACAAGGCTGGCTTTACTTCCACGCTCATCGGCTATGACGAGATAGAGTTGCAGCCGGAAGCCATGAAGCAACTGCTCAAGGCGCGCGAAGAGGCGAACAAAGAGGGGCTCGACATCACCCCGCGCGGCGGCACGGAAGCGGCCCGGCGTAATTACGATGACACACTGCGACTCTGGGACACGCGCTTTCTGCCCGCGCTCGATTACTGGAAGGAGAAAGGTCGTCTCTCGCCCGCCGACATCACGCGCCTGCGCGGTCTCTCGCTACGCGAGCAGGTCGCGGCGGTCCTGGACCTGGAAAGAAGCGGCGTCTTCTTTAGTAAGGATTTCTCCAAATCAATTCTCTACTCCATCGCCGCGCCCGGCGCATCCCAGCACATAGCCATGCTCGCCCTCGATGTCACAGAGTTTGACAACGCGCGCGTGCGAGAGATACTCGCCGCTCACGGCTGGTTTCAAACCGTGCTCAGCGACCTGCCGCACTTCACCTTCCTGGGCCGCAAGGAAAAGGAGTTGCCCGGGCACGGCCTTCGCCCCGTCATGTCCGGCGACCAACTCTTCTGGATTCCCAACGTCGTGTCGGAGGACTTCGAGACGAAAGATTGATGACAGAGCGACTATCGGAGCGTGGCGGGGATTCCTGAGTTGGAGTAGGATTGACTTAACAAAATGAAACGCTGCCCGACATGTCAACGCACCTACACGGACGATACCCTGCGCTTCTGTTTGCAGGACGGCGCGCCGCTCATCACTGAGACGCAAGGGAGCGCGGCGGTCCCGGACCCTGAAGCCACTGTCGTGAGCGAAGCCAGGCCAGGCTCGCGCAGCGAAGGCCCGCCGCCCACGGAACTCTTCAACCCGCGCGGCGCGCAGACCATCGCTATCCCTGCTTCTTCACAGACCGCGCCGCCGCAATCATATCCCCCGGAGATGCAAGAGAGACGCGAGGCCGCTCCCGCCGCCAGGCCGCGCAATACCGTGATGGTCGTCGTCGTCACGGTCGTCGGCACGATTCTCATACTCTCGCTCGGCGCGTTGGGCCTCTTCGCCTTTCTCAAAAATCGCGGCGATGCCGAACGCGCGCGCGTCGTCAACACTGAGGACAATCGGCCCGCGAACAACTCCAACGCTCCGGCTAACAACACGACGAACAACAGCAACAGGGCGAACGCTAACGCCAACGCTAACACTCGTCCTTCTCCGACGCCCTCTCTCATTCCGACGCCCTCGCCCGTTGACGCCGCAGTCGTTGCCTCGCAGGTCACGTCAACGCTGAACGGCTGGGCGGCGGCGACGACCGCCAGAGACATCAATGCGCACATGAGCTACTACGCGGACACGCTGGACACTTACTACAACGCGAAGAGCATCAGTTCATACAAAGTGCGGACGGATCGCGAGCGCGCCTTCAACACATATTCCAGCATGGACGTGCAACTCAGCAATATCAGAGTGACGCCCGACCCAGGCGGCCAGAGCGCCATCGCCACCTTCGATAAGACCTGGACCTTCGAGGGCGACAAATATTCCAACGGCTCCGTCCAACAACTCGTGACCCTGACGAAACAGGGAGGACGCTGGCGCATCACCGGCGAAAAAGATTTGCAGGTCTATTATGTGAATAAAGAAAGATAGAGATTGATGCTGTGATGAAACGCTGTCCGAAATGCCAGACGACT
>JAXDFO010000177.1:0-4496 GCA_034665545.1 Blastocatellia bacterium | reverse complement strand
ACTGAAGACGCAAGGCTGCCTGATGCTTCATTCATCGTGCATCGTTCATCGTTTCACTCTTTATGGTTCAACGTAAAAGCAATCTCTTCTCGATTCGCTCGCCGTTGCCGAAGCAGACGGCGTTCATGCTGGGATTCGTTGCGCCCGCGTTGGTGCTGGGAGCCTGGTGTATCGTGACGTATGGCGGGCTGGTCCAGCCGGACTTTCTGCCGACGCCGACCGAAGTCTTGCGCGGGACACTGCAACTCTTCATCCAGTACGATCTGGGGACGGCGATTCTCGTCTCGACGCGGCGCATCGCTTTGGCGTTCCTGTTGGCTTCGGCGCTGGCGCTCCCCCTGGGTGTCTTGATGGGCACGTTCGATCCCATCAATCGCTTCTTCGAGCCGATCATGGCTCCTTTGCGTTACATGCCGATCTCTGCGTTCATCCCGCTCTTGATTCTCTGGTTCGGGATTTACGAAAAGCAGAAGATTGCCTTTCTCTTTCTAGGCGTCTTCGTGTATCTCTTGCCAGTCGTCGTCTCATCCATCAGGCTCGTCCCGGAAGAGTTGATCCAGACGGCTTTGACGCTCGGCGCGACCAGGTTGCAGGTCATCAGGACGGTGCTCCTGCCCGCCGCGCTGCCGGAAATCTTCGACAGCTTTCGCGTCATGAACGCCATCGCCTGGACCTACGTGATTCTCGCCGAAGCGGTCAACCCGGAACACGGGCTGGGCTACATGGTCGAACTGGCGCGCACGCATCAAAAGGCGTCCTGGTCCTTCGCCGGACTGCTCGTCATCGGAGGCATCGGCCTCTTAACAGATTTTCTGATACGCGTACTTTCCAGTATTCTCTTCGGCTGGCGTGAAGCGTCCTGAAGACGCAGATGAATTGCTATGGCTAAACAAGAGGGACCGCAAACGCTCCCGCAATCAGGCGAACCCGGCACGATTGCCGTTGATGTCGGTGAACCAAAGCGACAGACGCACGTTACCTATCATCCTGACCAGAGCGGCGACCCGCCCAAGCTGCGCGTGCAGGATCTGAGCGTGACCTATATTGACCGGAAGGGGAATCGCACAGAAGCCGTGCGCGACGTTTCCTTTGACGTGTATGACAAGCCGGACGCGGGCGAGATTATAGTCTTTCTTGGTCCATCGGGTTGCGGTAAGTCAACCATCCTGAAAGCTGTCGCGGGGCTACTGCCGCCGACGGAGGGTGAAGTCCTGGTTGACGGCAAAGTGGTCAACGACGTGGGCCGTGATCGCGGGATGGTCTTTCAGGCATACACGTCGTTCGGTTGGCTGACGGTGCGCCAGAACGTAGAGTATGGACTCAAGCTGCAAGGTGTGTCCAAGTCGGAGCGGCGCAAGGTGTCGGACAAAATTCTGCAATCGGTCGGGCTGGCGGACTTCGCGGAGCGTTATCCGAAAGACCTCTCCGGCGGCATGAAGCAGCGCGTGGCGATTGCGCGCACGCTCGTCAACAACCCGCGCGTGGTCTTGATGGACGAGCCTTTCGGCGCGCTCGACCCGCAGACGCGCTGGGGCATGCAGAGTTTGCTCCTTGAAGTCTCGCGGGCCGAGAACAACACGATTCTCTTCGTGACCCACGATGTCTCCGAAGCGGTCTATCTGGCCGACACCATCTATGTGCTCTCGTCGCGCCCGGCGCGCATTCTGCATCAGGTGGACGTGCCAGCGTTTGCCGTCCACGACATCGCGCTGAAATCTGCGCCGGAGTTTCGCGCGGTGGAGAAAAAGTTGCTTGATCTGATTTACGCGCCGCCGCGCAAGTCCGAGCAGAATGGATAGTATGGGAACGACCGGAAAGCAGGGCTTGAAGACGCCACCAACACCCCTCGCGCGCAAAGAGAGCGCGCCCGTCAATGTCACGCCGTTGCGCGACGACACATTGGCCGCGAGCCAGGCTTTCGTCAAACAGGAGGTTTACGAAAAGCGGCCCTATCTCAAATACGCGTTTGCCAATCCCTACAACCTCTCGCTCTTTTTAGGAGGGCTGCTGGCCGCAGGTCTGACCTTCAGCCCGTTCCTCGCCTTGATAGTTATCTGCCTGGAAATTTTATGGGTGGTCTTCGCGCCCGACTCAAAGTTGCTGCAACGATATCTCTGGATGCCGCAGTTCTGGAAGGAAAAAACGGCGAGAGAGCAACAGCAACAGAACGCGCTGGTCCAGAGTCTTAACGAAGCAGACCAGAAGCGTGTCCACTCGCTCACGGATCGGCAGGTCCAGATTAAGCTCCTGGCGGCTGAGAATCCGTCGTTCACCGGCGAGTTGTTGGCGATGGAACTCGATAAGACTTACCGCCTCGTCGAAGCGTTCATAGAGATGGCTGTGACGTGCGAGCGTTATGAGGCTTACTTGAATTCAATCAATCTCAGCGATCTGGAAAAGGACCAGCGACGCTGGGAAGCGATTATCAAGGGGCAAGACAAGCAGGACACGGAAATCGAAATCGCGCGCAAGAACCTCGCCGTCATCCTCAAGCGCTTCGATAAGATTAAAGAGATTGAGCATTACCTGAAAGTGGCGCGCGGTCAACTCTCTTTAATCGAAAACTCTTTCCAGTTGATCGCGGACCAGATCGTCACCATGCAGTCGCCGCAGGAGTTGACAGGGCAACTCAACGAACTGCTTGACGGAGTGGAATCAATCAAAGAGGCTGCCGCAGATACGGAGCGGATACTGAACCCGCTCGGCTTGAAGGATCTGAACGTATGAGCGAGGCGCGCGTGCTCCCGGTCTGGGCCGAAGATTTGCGCCGCCGCTATTTGCGCGGCGAGGCCACGATGTTTGTGCTGCACGGGAATGTCTATGACGTTGTCCTTTATCAAAAGCGGATGATGGCGTTGACGGAATTTCTGACTGACGTGCTGCTCAAAGAATCAAAGGAGACGATTGCCGTCTACAACGTGGCGACCGGCGCGCGGTTCAGCAAACGCGCCAGCGATGTGACCGATCTGGAAGACCTTCTGCTGACGAGCGAAAAGGCGCGCGTGTTCACTGCGCTCGAACGCCTGCTCGTCGGCTCGTCGAAAACCGCGCTGATTATGGAATATGCGGAAGCGATTGCGCCCGCCGGTGATCCCACCTTTCAAGGCGATTCTGACCGCGCCGCCATCGTGACTCTTCATCGCTGGTCAGCGTTGCCTGAGATCGAACGCGGTGACAACGTTGTCCTGCTCATCGCGGAGAACCTGACGGAGCTTTCTCCCAAACTCATCTCCAATCCGAAGGTCGCCGTCGTCGAAGTGCCGATGCCGGATCGTGATACTCGCAAGCAGGCAGCGATGCTGGCCGACGTGCGCTTGACCGAGAAGGACGGCGAACGCTATGCGGAAATCACGGCGGGCCTCAAAGCTATCCAGATAGCCTCGATTCTGACGCCGCCGCCCGCCGTCGAAGAAGCTTCGGCTGACCGCGAAGCCTTCATTGCCAGCCTGCTCGGTGGCGGCGCGGACGCTGGCGGGCGCGCGCACAAACTCGCCGCGCTGACCACTGATTTGAACCGGGACGAAATCAAAGAACTGCTCGCGCCGACGGCCAACGCGCCCGACGCGACGCTCCCAAGTCCATTTGAACGCGCACGCAAAGAGACGGATCGTCTCATCGCTGAGCGCAAGCGCGAGATACTGGAGCGCGAATGCTTCGGGCTGGTCGAGTTCGTAGAGCCTGCGCACGGGTTTGAAGTCGTCGGCGGGATGGAAGAAGTCAAGAAGGATTTGCTGGTCATCGCCGAGAGCATTCGTGAGGGGCGCACGAACCGCGTGCCGATGGGCATCCTCTTCACGGGGCCGATGGGCACGGGCAAAACATTCGTCGCCGAAGCGTTTGCCAAAGAGTGCGGCCTGACGACCATCAAGCTCAAGAATTTTCGTTCCAAATGGGTCGGCGCAACCGAAGGCAATCTCGAAAAAATCCTGAATGTGATTCGCGCCATCGGGCAGGTGGTCGTCATCATTGACGAGGGCGACCGCGCGTTCGGCAACACGGACAGCGAGGGCGACGGCGGCACGTCATCGCGCGTCATCGCGCGCATCAAGGAGTTTATGTCCGACACGTCGAATCGCGGGCGCATCCTCTTTCTGGTGATGACGAATCGCCCGGACAAACTCGACGTTGACCTCAAACGCGCCGGACGACTCGACCGCAAGATTCCGTTTCTTTACGTCCAGACGCCCGAAGAAGTGGAACTCGTCGCGCGCGCCCTCGTGCTCAAGAACAAGATTAAGACGGACGTTGACCTGACGACTATCCGCGACGGCTTTTCCAGTAAACTCGTCGGTTACAGTAACGCCGATATCGAAGCGGTGCTGCTCATGGCTAATGACGATGCGGCGCGCGAGACTGACGGGGACGCTCCGGTTCTGGCCGAGCATCTCTTGCGCGCGGCCACAGACTATTTTCCCAGCCGCGACGCAGAGTTGCTCGAATACATGGAACTGCTCGCCGTCTTTGAAACCTCCAGCCGCCGACTCCTGCCTGCCAAA
>JAXDFO010000176.1:0-10569 GCA_034665545.1 Blastocatellia bacterium | reverse complement strand
AGCGGCGACTCGCTCGCCTTCATCCAGTACACGTCCGGCTCTACGGCGCACCCGCGAGGCGTCATGGTCAGCCACGCGAACGTTTACAGCAACGAGTGGATGATTCAACGTGCCTTCAACCAGGACGCTTCATCGCTCATCGTCGGATGGCTGCCCCTGTATCACGACATGGGCCTCATAGGAAACGTGCTGCAAACGCTTTATCTGGGCGCGCGCTGCATCCTCATGTCTCCGACGGCTTTTCTGCGTCGTCCGGCGCGCTGGCTGGAAGCCATCTCTCGTTATAGAGCGACGACAAGCGGCGGCCCGAACTTCGCTTATGACCTGTGCGCGCGAAGAATCGGACCGGAAGAGCGCGCGACATTGGACCTCAGCAGTTGGAGCGTAGCCTATAACGGCGCAGAGCCTGTGCGCGCGGAGACGCTTGAAAAATTCGCGCAAGTCTTCGCTGAATGCGGATTCAAACGCGAGGCTTTCTCGCCCTGCTACGGATTGGCGGAGGCGACGCTGCTGGTCACAGGCAGGCGTCAATCGGCACAGCCGACGATTAAAAAATTCGATGCTCAGGCGCTCTCCGCTAACCTTGTTGTAGAAGCTGCGGACGGCGACAAGAATACGAGCGCGCTGGTCGGTTGCGGCGAGACCTTGCCGGGCCAGAGAGTCTTGATAGTCAACCCCGAAACTTTAACCGCCTCCGCCGCCGGAGAGATTGGAGAGGTCTGGGTCTCAGGGCCGAGCGTGGCGCAAGGTTACTGGAACGCACATGAGGATAGCGAACACACGTTTCGCGCGCATCTGCGCGACACGGGCGAGGGGCCGTTTCTGCGTACGGGCGACGTGGGGTTCTTGAAGGATGGCGAGTTGTTCATCACGGGCCGCATCAAGGACGTGATTATTATTCGCGGCCTCAACCACTTCCCGCATGATATAGAACTGACGGTCGAGAAATCCGACCCGGCCCTGGCCCACGGCGGAGGCGCAGCCTTTACCGTTGAGATTAAAGGCCGCGAGCAGCTTGTCATCGTGCAGGAAGCCGACACGCGCCGGATTGCGGACCTCTCCCAACTGTTGGAAAAGATTCGCCGCGCAGTGGTCGAAGAGCACGAGTTGGATGTCTACGCGATAGCTCTTTTCATGGTCGGCACGCTGCCGAAAACTTCGAGCGGCAAGGTGCGGCGACGCGCTTGCCGAGAGCAGTTTCTCGCAAACAACTTGAGCGTGTTGGCTGAAGACAGACAGCCCGTTGATGCCGACCGCACCTTGCCAGATTTTATCGCGCCCCTGCGTCGCCCCGAAGATATAGAAAGCTGGATGCAGGCTCAACTGGCCGCGAAGTTGGGCGTAGAAGCCGCCAGCATTGACATCAACTTGCCCGTCACACACTACGGCATAGACTCGCTCTCGGCCATCGAACTGACGCATCGCCTGGAAGAAGGACTCAATGTGATGGTCGAGATGGTCAGCTTTCTGGAAGGCGCAAGCATCGCCGAACTGGCCGTTCGTATCCGCGCCAGCTTAAACGCGACGCCTTCCGTGACGGGCGCAGAGGCTCAATCCAAAACCGCTCAGGACCAGAAATCAAAAGGCGAATACCCGCTCTCCTACGGTCAAAAGTCTCTCTGGTTCCTGCACAGGTTAGCGCCGGAAAGCTCCGCTTATAACATCCCCAGCGCGGTGCGTATCGAAGGCGAATTGGATGTGCGGCTCTTGAGAGAAGCTTTCCATCTACTGACTGAGAGGCATGCATCTCTACGCACCGGCTTCGATGTCTCGCAGGGCGAGCCTGTGCAGAGAGTTCGCCAGCATGCGGAACTCTTGTTTGAAGAGCATGACGCGACCGCCTGGAATGAGGCGACGCTTCAGCAACATCTTTCGGAAGCGGCGCACCGTCCATTCAATTTGAGCACGGACTCGCTGCTCCGCCTGAGCCTCTACAAAGTGTCTGCGCGCGAGCACGTCTTGCTCTTGGTCATGCATCACATCATCACGGATTTCTGGTCTCTGGCAATCTTGATGGATGAATTGAGGGCTCTCTATCTGGCGAAGAAGGAGCAACGCCCGCTCCGGCTCGAACCGCTCGCCACGCAATACACGGATTACGTGGACCAGCAAAGGAGGTTGCTGGAAGGCTCGGAGGGCGAGCGACTGCGCAGCTACTGGGAGCAGCAAATGGCGCGCGATATTCCGGTCCTGGACCTGCCGACCAGCCGGACGCGCCCGCCCAATCAAACCTATCATGGAGCCTCGCTGGCCCTTCAGCTTGATGCTGATTTGACCGCCCGCCTTAAAAAATTGGCCCAGGAAAAGAATGTCACTCTCTATATGATTCTGCTCTCGGCCTTCCTGGTCTTGCTGCATCGCTACTCAGGCCAGGAGGACATCCTTATCAGCACGCCAACGGCGGGCCGCGCGCGCCCTGAGTGGAGCGGACTCGTAGGCTACTTCATCAACACGATAGTCGTGCGGGCCAACATCTCAGGCAGTTCCACTTTCAACGCCGTCCTTGAGCACGTGCGCGAACGCGTGCTGGCTGCCCTGACACACCAGCAGTATCCCTTCGCGCTGCTGGTAGAGCGTTTGGGACTGGCGAGAGACCCCAGCCGTTCGCCGCTCGCGCAGGTGATGTTCGCCTTGCAGAGAGCGCCGCAGGGCAGAGACTCTGCGCTGGCCTCCTGGGCTTTGAACGAGGCCGGGGCCGTGATGGAGATGGGCGATCTCAAGCTTGAATCAATCTCTTTGCCGCGACAGGTCTCGCAGTTTGACCTCACGCTGATGATGGCCGAACGAAACGGAAGCCTCATCGGCGCGCTCAAATACAATACGGACCTCTTCGATGAGGCGGCTGTCGGCCAGATGGCCGAGCAGTTTCAAACTCTGCTCCGTGGTGTGGCCGAAGACGTTGACCGCCAGGTTGCCACGCTTCCGTTGCTGCGCGAAACCGAGCGAGAGCTAATCCTGCGCCGTTGGAATGAGACGCGCGTGGACTATCAGCGTGAAAAAACCTTTCATCAACTGTTTGAAGAGCAGGTGGAGCGAACGCCCGACGCGCTGGCGGTCGAGTACGAAGCGGAGTCTCTCTCTTATGCTCAACTCAACGCGCGGGCCAATCAACTGGCGCACTATCTGCATGCGCAGGGAGTGCGCCCGGAAGAACGCGTAGGCATCTCTCTGGACCACTCGCTTGAGATGGTTGTCGCGCTGCTCGGGGGTTTCAAAGCGGGCGGCGTCTACGTGCCGCTCGACCCCGCTCATCCGCACGAACGCCTCTCCTTCATCATGCAGGACGCTGATATTCGCTTACTGCTCAGCCGTAGTCGCCTGATGGAACCGCCGCCAGACTTTGGGGGAAGAATCATATTACTGGACCAGGAACGGGAAGCCATTGGCAAGGAGGACGAACGGAACCCTGCGCCGCAGGCTGCGCCTGATAATCTGGCCTATGTGATTTACACTTCAGGTTCGACCGGCAAGCCGAAAGGCGTGATGGTCCGGCACCGTTCCCTCATCAACCTCTGGACCGCGCTGGACCAGGCTATTTATCGCTCTTCAGAGAAAGCGCCGTTGCGAGTCGGTTTGAATTCTCCGCTCATCTTTGATGCTTCCGTCAAGCAACTCAGCGTCCTGCTCGGAGGGCACAGTCTGCATCCGATTCCGGAAGCGCAGCGCAGCGATGGCAACGCGCTCTTGTCCTACATGAAAGAGCATGGCATAGAGACGCTCGATTGCACGCCGTCGCATGTGGAGATTCTGCTGGCGGCAGGAATGCTGCGAGACCCTCAACGCTCCGTCAAGATGTTGCTGGTCGGCGGGGAACCTATCAACAGGCGACTCTGGCAGACGATGGCCGACGCTCAAGACATCAGTTTTTATAACCTCTATGGGCCGACCGAATGCACCGTGGACGCCACCGCTTGCGAGGTTCGGTCTGCCACCCCGTCGAGCATCGGTCGTCCACTGGCGAACATTCAAACCTATGTGCTGGACCAGGAATTACAACCCCTGCCCGCCGGAGTGCCCGGCGAGTTGCATGTTGCGGGAGCGGGACTGGCGCGCGGCTACCTCAGGCGACCTGATTTGACGGCTGAGAAGTTTATTCCACACCCCTTCAGCGACGAACCAGGCGCGCGTCTCTACAAGACAGGGGACCGGGCCTGCTATCTGCCCGGCGGCGAGATAAAGTTTCTCGAACGCCTTGACCGTCAGGTCAAGATGCGCGGCTATCGCATCGAGCTTGGAGAAATAGAGGAAGCTTTGCGCGAACATCCGTCTCTCTCCGACGCGGCGGTGTTGCTCACGGAGGAAGCGGAGGACGAGAAACGTCTTGTCGCTTACGTCGTCTCCACCCAACCGGATGATAACCTGGCGGGCGAGTTGCGGGCTTACTTGAAAGACAAACTGCCCGCTTACATGGTCCCACAATATTTTGTGGCGATGGACGCATTGCCCCTAACATCTGGTGGTAAGGTGGACCGGCGCGCGCTCCCGCCCCCGGACCATAGCAGGCCGCAGTTGGAAGCGTCTCCGGTTCAGGCGCGCACGACTATTGAAGAGGTGCTATCCATCATCTTCGCTCAAATGCTGGGCCTGGATGAGATAGGAATTTACGACAACTTCTTTGAACTCGGCGGTCACTCGCTGCTGGCGACGCGGCTAATCTCGCAATTGCAGGACATTTTTCCGACGGACGTGCCGCTGCTCACGCTCTTCTTTGAAGACCCGACGGTGGCGGGACTGGCCGCCGTCCTCTCAGAGAATCAGGGCGGCGCGGAGAGCGCGGAAAAAATCGCGCAGTTGTTGAGCAGCATAGACCAACTCTCAGACGCGGAGGTCAACACGATGTTGTCGGAAAGAGACCCGTCGCAAAGTTTTTGAGGGTTCACGGCAACGCGGAAGAGCCATATGCAACCACGCTTCAGCATCGTCATCCCCGCCTTCAATTCGCCATCGTCTTTGCAGCTTCTACTGCGCTGCCTGGAAGCGCAACAGGGCGCGATAAACGATTACGAATGCATCGTGATTGATGACGGCTCGACCGAGAGCGTTGCGCCATTTCTCAAAGAATATAATCCGAAATTCAGCTTCAGGTATTTCGTCAACGACCATAATCTGGGACGGGCGCAAGCCAGAGAGTTGGGTTGGCAGCAGAGCCTGGGCGAGATAGTCATCTTTCTTGACAGCGACATGCTACCCGCGCCTGATTGGCTCGAAGGCTATCGTGAGGCGTTCGCTGGTGACACGCTCGATGTGGCCTCCGGGGTGCGCTATAGCGTTGACCTGGATGCGAGCCGTGTGGATTGCGCCGAAGGGCTTGCGCGAATGGTTGGGACGGAGTTGGATGAGTTGTTCGTCAGGGACGCGGCGGGCCAGTTTCACGAAATCGAAGCGCGGGCAAAATTGGGCCAATTCCCGCATCCCGTGTATGAGAAACTTGAGACCGAAATTCGCCAGGTGTATGAGGCCGACCCGCAGAGCTTAATCTGCGCCTGGTCATTCATGGCTTCAAACTCGGCTGTGCGTCGCAGCCTGCTTCAAGAGACCTCCGGGTTCAACCCTTGCCTGCGCCGCTTCGACGATTTGGAACTTGCCATCAGATTATGGGAGTTGGGCGCACGCTTCGGGTTTGCCGGTCAAGCCAAAGCCTTTCACCTCTACGCGGAGGAGCGGACCATTTATTGGCCCGGCATGAACGACTTGCTGATGCTCTTCAGCCGTCATCCTTACCGGCTGGTCATCATGATGCATCTCTGGATGTTCTATCATTCACAGGCGCATAATGCTTCGCCTCCGGCTCTCTTCAATCATCTGCCGTCCGTCAACCAGGCCAATGAAGAGGCGCAACAACTAAATCTGACAGAGCAGTTGCAGGCTATTTATAAGCAACCGTTTCCGGTTGATGCGCGTTACGACATGGACCAGGTGATAGAGTACTACTCCTGCTCTCCATATTGGACGAAGGAGCAGGTCGCGTCAGGTCTGGACCAGGCCATTCGTCGCGGAGTCTACACGGAGCAGCGCGCCGGTCGCTTCTATTTTGACATTTATCATATTGATAACTGGCTCCGCGATTGCACTCCGATTCTTCAACGCTGGCTGGCCCCGCACGTCTTAAATCACAATCGAACGCCGTTTCAGCATACACAGCAACCATCCGAGTTACTTACATTTCGTTGTCGGGGAACTTACGAAATAATAGTTCCGGCGGAGGCGATTGCAGGGGTTGAAGGCGAAGTAATTTTGAATCTCTCTGTGCCCGTCGAGCACACCTGCCAGAACGACGTGCAGATTGCTGATTGCTCTCCCGCTAATATGCTGGACTATAAAGACCGCGCCGGAGGCATGATTATGAATCTGCCCGTGACGGCCCGGCCCGGCGAAGATGTCAAAATTCATTACGGCTTTACCTGCCTGTTGCACGAGTTCGCCCCGGTTGAGAAAGAGCGCGGCGCGCTGGCTCCTGCCGCACTGTCGCGCTTTCTGCGCCCGTCGTTTCCACCCGAACACATGGTCAAGGCCAAAGCTTTACTGGACCAGATAATCACTGACCGGACGAAAGAGCCTTACGCCGTCGCGCGCATGATTTACTCCTGGATACAACATCAGGTGGTCTTCATCGAGACGCCCTTCATGTATCCCTACTATCTCATTCTGGATACCGGCCTGGGGCCTTGCGTCCAGATGACCAGGCTCTTCATCAACCTCTGTCGTCTGACGGGGATTCCGGCGCGCGAGCAGTGCGGCGCGCTCTTGCCGCAAGACCCTGCCAAATTGCTGCGCGACTTGAGCGAGGGCACGCCGCATGAGCTTAAGGTCTTGTTCCGTGGCGCAACGCCCTTCGCGCACACCTGGGCTGAATTTTATGACCCGGCTCGCGGCTGGGTTCCGATTGAGATTCACGGCTTCGGTAGAAAGTGTGTGACGGCCTTGAATATTGTGGACAAGCATGTCAGGGAAGAAGTCTATGAAGTGTACGACGAAATCAAAAAACCGCTCTTGTTCGGCAGCATGCCTCCGTTTCGGATTTATACGAGCGAGCAAGCCAACAAGCTGCCGGTCTATCCCCTGGTCAAAACTGGCGGCGCTGTGAAGGCGTTGCAAGAGACGGCGGGCATCATCCGATACAATTTGTATTGCAGTTTGATGCCCCTTTAAAGTCTTCGATGCCTGCCCGTTTAATCCTGGACCAGTCGAATCATCCCAGAGCTTGAACGTTCATTCAATGAACTCTGTGAGATTAATATCAACAGTGTGAAAGAGAGGGGCCGCATGCGCGCTGTACTCACCAGTTTCGGTTCGACGGGGGACGCGCAGCCGTTTCTCGCGCTCGCCAAAGAGCTACAGCAGAATGGTCATCAACCTGTGCTGGCCCTTTCTCCCAACTTTAAATCGCGCGCTGACGACAACGAGATTGAGTTCGCTCCGCTCGGACCCGAACTGAAACCATCGGATATACGCGGAGTGATTACGACTCAACTCGGCATGAAAGACCCCATAGAACAGGCGCGACATTTTCTGGACACGGTGATGCCGATCATGCCGCGCATCTATCATGAGTTGAGGGACATCTGCCGCGATGCGGATGTCTTGATTAGCTCGCCGCATCAAATCGCCGGTCGCATGGTCCACGAGAGCCTTGAGATACCGTTCGCCACGGTTCATCTTTCTCAGTTTGGCGGGGCGGGATCGCGTGATTTGAGAGAGGCGAGCGCGCCCCTCATAAATAGATTCCGCGCAGACGAAGGACTGCCGCCCCTTCATGACCCGCTCACGACGGATGCGATTTCGCCGCAACTCGCGCTCTTCGCCGTGAGCCGTTTCATCGTCCGACAGGGCACGCAGCGACCGCCGCATCATCGCGTGACCGGCTTCTTTTTTCTGGACGATGAAAGACGGCGGCCAGACCCGCAGCTGGTAGAGTTCATAGAAGGAGGAGCGCGGCCCGTCGTTATCACCTTCGGCAGCGTGGTCCACGAAGACCCGGAAGCTCTCAAGGAACTGCTCCTGCGCGCCGTCGAAAAGGCCAACTGTCGTGCCGTCATTCAACACGGGTGGAGCGGGCTGGCACAGGGCCGTGTGCCCGCGAATGTTTATGCGACCGGCTTCACGTCTCATGACTGGCTCTTTCCGCGCGCCGCCTGCGTGGTCCATCATGGCGGGGCCGGAACGACCGCCGCAGCCTTGCGCGCGGGCGTGCCCGCCGTCATCGTCCCTCACACTCTGGACCAGCCAATCTGGGCTGAGTTTGTCCGCGCTCTGGGCTGCGCTAAAACCGTCATTCCCTTCGCCGCGCTGGATGCGGAGAAACTAGGCAGGGCCATCTTGGAGACTCTAGCCGAGCCGCGTTATCTGGAAAGCGCGCGCAGGCTGGGCGAACGCATCAGGGCCGAAGAGGGCGTCAAAACCGCCAGAGAGTTAATCGAGCAACTCGTCTCCGAAAGCCTCTTGAGCAGAGTCTGAGTTGAGCCGTAGAGTTCGAGGCACGCGATGAAGTCTGAAAGCAAGCTGCACAAGTTTGAAGCCGAACGCCTGCGTGAATTTTCCGCGCGCGTTTTTCAACATTGCGGGTTGCCGGAGGATGACGCGCGGCAGGCGGCGGACGTGCTCATCACGGCTGACCTCTGGGGCATCGAATCTCACGGGGTCGCCAGGCTCCTCAATTACTACGAGATGCTCGCGCGCGGTTACGCCAATCCGCGTCCGCAAGCGCGCATCGTGCGCGAGATGCCCGGCACTGCGACGCTCGACGGCGACAACGGGCTCGGACTGGTCATTGGTCCAAAAGCCAATGCCCTGGCGATGGAGAAGGCAGAGGCGGTCGGCTCAGGCTGGGTCAGCGTCTGTCACTCGAATCATTTTGGAATCGCCGGATACTATCCTTATCAAGCGTTGGCGCGCGAGATGATTGGTTGGACCATGACGAACACGACGCCGCAGGTTGCTCCGCTCTGGGGCGCGGCAAAGATGCTTGGGACCAATCCGCTCGCCATCGCGTTCCCCGGCAAAGAACAGCCTCCGGTGGTCATTGATATGGCGACCAGCGCGGCCTCTTACGGTTTGATAGAACAGTCGCGGCGGCTGGGCGTTGATATTCCGGCGGGGCTGGCGATTGATAGCGAGGGACGCCCCGTGCAGCGTCCTCAAGAGATGATGGACGGCGGCGCGCTGTTGCCGCTCGGCCAGGACCGCGAGCACGGGGCGCACAAGGGCTATGCTTTGAGCGCGATGATAGACATCCTTTGCGGCGTCTTGAGCGGAGCCAACTGGGGGCCGTTCGTGCCGCCCTTCCCCTTCACTTTAAAGACGCCTGCGCGCAGGGTCGGGAAAGGTCTCGGGCATCTCTTCGGCGCGCTGAAAATAGCAGGCTTTATTGACCCGGAAGAGTTCAAGAACCAGATTGACGAATGGATTATTACTCTTCGTTCGACCACACCCGCGCCCGGCACGGATGGCGTCTTAATCCCGGGAGACCCTGAACGCGCGGCTGCTGCCCGGCGCAGCGTCGAAGGCATCCCCTTGCTCAACTCCGTCGTTGAAGAACTGCGCCAGGTGGCCGCGCGCACATCTCTGAAGTTTGAATAGCCGCACTCCGATCACGTCCGTCATCAATTGAAACGAAATGAATATGGCTTACCAGTCTCAAGCAACGCCGCCCGTCTTTATCTTTTCCTGCGCGCGCGCGGGGTCAACGCTCCTGCGCTACATCATTGATACGCACCCGGCGATATGCAGCCCGGCAGAGATGCAGATGGGCGAGCTCTGCCAGAAATTATTTCTCTCCCTACAGGCGACGCTGGGCCAGGTCTGCGGGGCCGACGACCAGGAGGAACGCGACCGCGTGGTTCATGCAGAGATCAGGCGCATCATCTACGAGATGATGGAGAAGTATACGACGGCCAAGGGCAAGCGCATGTGGTGTGAAAAAACGCCCTGGAACTTGAATTACCTGGACCTGCTTCAAGCCATCTTCCCGGACGCGAAATATATCTGCCTTTATCGCAACTGCATGGATGTGGCTGCATCCTGCCTTGAGAATATTCGGCTCAGGTTCGCGGATGAACTCTTCCAGTATTACAAGAAATATCCCGGCGATAAGGTGAGCGCAGTGATTGACTACTGGAACGACGAGACGAAGAAGCTGCTCGCCTTCGAGCGCGAGCATGCTGAAAGTTGCTTTCGCATCAAGTATGAATGGGTGGTCCAGGAACCGCAAAAAACTTTAGAGCAGTTATTCGCTTTTCTCAGCCTCAGCTTTGAACCGGACCTGCTGAACTCTATTTTCTCAATCCAACATGACGAGGGTTTCGGAGACCCGAAAATCATGTACTCGAAAAGCATCAATCAAGGTTCTATCGGAACAGGCTCGACAATTTCGTTGTCGCAGATTCAAGAGCCCCTGCTCAAGACTATGAACTCTTTGCTCGAAGAGTTGGATTACCCCACGGTCGGACCTGACTGGGACTCTGCGCCCTCCCCCTACTTGAAGAGCGAGCACGCGTCGGCCACATCGAAATCCATCTCCACGACGGCGGAAATATTCGCCAGTTACATTCCCAGACAACTTGAGAGCCAGGC
>JAXDFO010000175.1:0-4407 GCA_034665545.1 Blastocatellia bacterium | reverse complement strand
TTATTCGCGTCTAGACCTTAAAGAACCCTTGAGTGTTGGCTATTATGATATACAAGGTGCTGCTTGGGAACAGTTGGACGGAAGCGGACTCTTTTTGTGTCCGTGGAGGATGAGGTATGAGACGCGCTCTCGTTATGACGTTGCGGCCCTCCTCGTGACGAACGCTTCGGGCCGGAAAGTATCTGGAGAAGAAAGTTCTAAGGACGGAAGTATGGAGAGATCGCGTGGAGAGTGCGAAGGAAAGTCAGGGGTTAAGAATCAGGGGGAGTCTAGAGTCAAGAAGATGGAAGAGAAGCTTTTGACTCTAGACTGATGACTTCAGGCGCAGTTACCTGGCGCGGCGTGGCCGGAAAGAACGACGGCCCGCGCTGTGCGCGTGTCTGGACGGGGCGAAGGGTTTCTGCACGGGCGTTTCCTTCTTGAGGCCGCCGAAGTTCGGAAGCACTATGCGCTCTATCTCCTGTCCGGTCAGGCGTTCGATGGCGCGCATTGATAATTCATCAACGGGCGTGACGAGCGTGATAGCGCGTCCCGTCTGTCCGGCGCGGCCCGTGCGACCGATGCGATGCACGTAATCTTCGGGCGCGGCTGGCACGTCGTAATTGATAACGTGCGAGACGGAATCAACATCAATGCCGCGCGCGGCGATGTCAGTGGCGACGAGCACGCGCGTGTGCCCGCCTTTGAATCCGCGCAGGGCCGCTTCACGTTGCGGCTGCGTGCGGTCGGCGTGAATGCGATTAACTTTATGCTCGCGCGCTTCGAGTATGTGTGAGAGACGTTCGGCTCCGCGACGCGTGCGTGTGAAGACGAGAACGCGCTCGAATCGTTCGCGCTCTAAGAGGTCCAATAAAAGGGCGGTCTTGGATTCCGTCGCCACCGGATAGGCCGTCTGCTCGACTGTCAGGGGCGCGCGACCGCGCTGGCTGACTTCGACCATCTTCGGTTGATGCATGGTCGTGCGCGCTATCTTTTCGATGGCCGGTGACATCGTGGCCGAGAACAAAAGGGTCTGTCGCTTGCTCGGAAGAAGTTCGAGCACGCGACGAATCGCGGGCCAGAAACCCATGTCGAGCATGCGGTCGGCTTCATCAAGGACGAGAGTTTCGACGCCTCTGAAATCTATCGCGCCGCGCTCTACGTGGTCCAGTAATCTTCCGGGCGTGGCGATGACGATGCTCACGCCGCGTCTCAAGGCCGTGGTCTGCTGCGACATGCCTGTGCCGCCGATGAGCGTCACGGCGCGCGCCGTCTTCTGAGTTGCGAGTGAGCGATAGCTGGCCTCAATCTGCGTCGCCAGTTCGCGCGTCGGCGCGAGAATGAGCGCGCGGATGCCGGGCCTTGCGGTCTTCATCATTCCCTGAATGATGGGAAGAAGAAAGGCAGCTGTCTTGCCGGTTCCGGTCTCGGCGCAGCCGATCAAATCCTGACCGGCGAGCACGACGGGAATCGCCTGCTGCTGAATGGGTGTGGGTTCCGTATAACCCAGAGACTCGCACACGCTGTTGAGCGCGGGCAGGAGGCCCAGTTCTGAGAAATTCATGTGTGTCCTTTGCGTGCCGCTCGCGCTGTAGAAGCTGCTGAGAGCACTGCTAACTAAAAAAATTGAGCAACCGGGCGTGCGTTGCGGCATCACCCGGTTGCTTGAGGTGAAGGGGCTTATCGCCCGTTCAAGATTACCAACGCGGCTCGCGGTCTCCGCCGCCACCGCCATAGCCACCGCCGCCGCCACGATTGCCGCCGCCGCCGCCGTAGCCGCCACGACCGCCACCGCCACCGCGACCACCGCCGCCGAAGCCGCCACGACCACCGCCACCGCCGCCGCGTCCGCCGCGATCTTCACGGGGTCTGGCTTCGTTGACGTTCAGGTTGCGACCGTTGACTTCCTTGCCGTTAAACTGTTCGATGGCTTTCTGGCCGTCTTCGTTAGAGGCCATTTCGACAAAGCCGAAGCCGCGCGAACGGCCCGTCTCACGGTCTTCCACGACGGAAGCGGACTCGACCGTTCCGGCTTGAGAGAAAAGCTGTTCGAGGTCTTCACTAGAAGTCTGGAAGGCGAGATTGCCGACATAGAGTTTCATAGTCATAAACGTAGTTATACCTTCTCCTCGTATCAGAGGAATGAAAGAAGCGTGTCGAAACGAGTTTGGCTTCGGAGTAACGGTAGGCAGCGAAGGCTCTTGGTTCGTATGCTCTGCATTGAGCGGCTTCTGAAATTGAAATCAGCCTGCTCTCGAACCATCCATAACGCCGCCGCCAGTTACATAAGGCGCGGGGCGCATCACCGTTGACGCGCGAGAGAAGGATTAACTGGTAACTATGATGCACTATTTGAGCATAAAGATGCAAGGTAAAAAACGATAATCGCTGCGAAAGCAAACGGCTTTTACGTCGCAATCAAGTTATAATAGAGTCAATTTTCAGAGAGTCATCTTCATCAGAATTATGCGATTGATTATTACGGAAAAGCCTTCGATGGGACGCGAGGTCGCGGCTGCGCTCGGCGCGACGCGGCGCGGCGATGGCTTTATAGAAGGACCGCAGGACATCATTACATGGTGCGTGGGCCATCTGGTTGAACTTGACGACCCTGAGACCTACGACCCAAAGTTGAAACAGTGGCGTCTGGAGACGCTCCCTATCATCCCGCCCAAATTCAAGTATCACCCGTCGGAGAGGACCAGGGACCAGTTCGGCATTATCAAGAGTTTGCTTGAACGCAAGGACGTGAGCCTGGTCGTCAACGCGGCGGACGCGGGACGCGAGGGCGAGCTAATCTTCGACCTCGTCTATACGCTCGCGGGTTGCCGGAGACCCGTCGAGCGGCTCTGGATTTCCTCGCTCACGCGCGACGCCATCATAGAGGGTTTTAAGAATCTCAAGCCCGCGCGAGAGTACGACGGACTGCGAGATTCGGCGCACGCGCGCCAGCAGGCAGACTGGCTCGTCGGCATGAACGCCACGCGCGCCCAGACCATCCGCGCCAGACAGGCAGGGCACGACGGCGTCTATTCGCTCGGACGCGTGCAGACGCCGACCCTCGCCCTCATCGTCGAAAGAGACCGCGAGATAGCCACCTTCGTGCCCAAGGATTATTACGAGGTGGCGGCTGATTTCCACTCGCCTGCGGGCACATATCGCGGAGTCTGGTTCGATAAGAACGGCTCTCGCTTCGATAAAAGGGAAGAGGCCGAAGCGATTGCGCGCAAGGTCGCGGGCCAGCAGGGAAAGATAGAAAAGGTTGAGAAGAAAGCTGTCAAAGAACGACCGCCGTTGCTCTACGATTTGACCGCGCTCCAGCGTGCGGCCAACGCGCGTTATGCTTTCTCCGCCGCGCACACGCTCGAATTGGCCCAATCGCTCTACGAGAAAAAGTTCATCACTTACCCGCGCACTTCCTCTCGCCATCTCTCATCGGATGTTCACAAGGAAATCAAAGCACACATAGAGGCCGCGCGCATAGGCCCATACGTAGAGTTTATCGAACAAATATTGGCCCAACCGAAAATCTCGCTGACGAGCCGCCACGTTGACGATAAGAAGGTGACGGACCATCACGCCGTCATCACCACGAAGCAACGCATCAACGCGCAGTCGCTCACGCCTGACGAGAAACGAATTTACGACCTTATCGCCAGGCGTTTTCTGGCGGCCTTCTTCCCGGACGCGGAGTTGGAACGCACGAGCATCATCACCGCTGTCCTGGGAGAGCGATTCATGACGCGCGGGACGGTGGTCCAGAAACAGGGCTGGCGCGCGGTGGACCCGCCCGGCAGAGAGAAGAAACCGGACGCGGACGAGGAGAGCGAAGACGCGTTGTTGCCGCCCGTCAAAGCGCAGGAAGAGGTGGAGACGTTAAAGGCGGAGGCGCTTTCAAAGCAGACCAAAGCGCCGCCTAGATATACGGAATCGAGCCTGCTCGGCGCGATGGAGACGGCTGGGAGAAAGGTCGAGGATGAGGAGTTGCGTCTAGCCATGAGGGACGCGGGGCTGGGCACACCCGCGACGCGCGCCGCGATTATAGAGACGTTGCTCAAGCGCGAATACGTGACGCGCGAGAAGAAATCTTTAGTGGCGACCGAGAAGGGAATTGCGCTCGTGAAGATGCTGCCGTCGCCGCTTCTCAAATCGGCGGAGTTGACCGGCAGGTGGGAGCAGAAGCTTTCGTTGATGGCGCGCGGAGAATATACGCGCGAGAGTTTTATGGGCGAAGTAAAGTTGATGGTCGGAGAACTTGTCGGGCAGATAGCTTCGGCGCAGATAGAACGCGGCACAGGACAGGCGCAGGCGAGAATCATGAACAGGCCCGAAGGCGCGCTCGATTGTCCCAAGTGCAAACTGGAACATCGCGCGGGCTTTCTGCTTGAGCGGAGCAGCGCGAACGGCAAGTTTCTGGTCTGCGCGTTG
>JAXDFO010000174.1:0-11620 GCA_034665545.1 Blastocatellia bacterium | reverse complement strand
GACATTTTGCCCGCGCATATTTCATCAAGCCGCCTGCTGCCTCAGACAATCCTGCACACACTCCTGCAAATTGGCCCGAATGCGAAAGGCCCGGATGCGCAGCGCGTTCAACCCGATGCCGAGCCGTTCCGCCAGCCGCCTGCGCGCAGCGATTTTTGCGCCCTTCTCTTCCTGATAATATTGCAGGACCAATTCGCGTTGGCCGTCGGGCAGATACTCCATGCAACGCTCAAGACATTCGTACTCTTCTTCGATACCTTCGGGATGTGGCTCTGGAAGTTCGGGCAAGGGCGCGCGCATTCTTCTCAGATATTCGAGATGGACTTTATTCGCCACGCCGTAGAAGTAGAGCGCGCGATTGCCCTCGAAGCTGTCCCTGATGTCGGCCAATTTTTTCGCCACACGGTTGAGGGTCTCATCCGCCAGGTCTTCGGATTCGAGACAGCCCCGGCAGGTAAATATTTTAATCAGCCGTAGGCGAATCTCTTCATACCTGCGTCCGGCCTGCTCGCGGTTCGGGTCGAGCCAGGCGAGCAGTTCGTCAAACGATTGTTGGGTCAATACCCATTTTTTGCTCATTGAGTATGGAAAGCGAAAATTCTAATTCTGGGCCAATAAAGAGAGCTTCCGCATTCTGGCGCGCATCGCCTCTCGCTCATTCTACTCGAAGAATCTTTCTGCGTCTGCGACGGATGACGAAAAATGAGACCAGGCCCAGGCATGCCGCCACCGCCCCGGCCCCTGTGTAGCGCCCTGCCTCGTCCTCATGATACCTGAACGTTTCCCTCTCGGTATATTGGCCTTGGATGACGAAGGCCGCCCACTGCGACGGCTCGCGCCAGCCCTTCTGCTTCCACATCATCAACTGCGACTGCCTGAGCGCGGCCGCCGGTGCGAGTCCATCCTGAAGCATGGACCTGTAAAAATTCTTCATCAACTCGGCGGTCGCCGCGTCGTCAACCTTCCAGAGACTGGCGACCACGCTCGCCGCCCCCGCGTACATAAAACCGTGCGTCAACCCGATGAGACCTTCGCCCCTGACATCCTTTCCCAGGCCCGTATTACACGCGCTCAAGACGACGAGGTCAACCGGCAGGTTCAGATTATAAACATCATGCAATCTGAGGAAGCCGTCCTGCGGTTGCCCTCGCTGGTCCATTAATGAGAGGACGATGCCGGACAGTTCCGGGTGTTCGTTGTCGAGTATTCCATGAGTGGCAAAATGTACGATGCGATACTGGCTCAACTCAGGACTGGTGGCCGTCGCGCGGCTAGACTCAAACCCGACCGCCTCCCAACCTGTGCCCTTCGGAGTCACGGACATAATCGCTTCCGCTTCATCGTGCGAAGACATGAGGCGCGGAATCTGCCCGCCGCCCGCGTTCAATGAGACATCCCTGAACGCCTGTTTTATCTCAGAGTTCTGCGACGTTTCAACGGCGGCCTTCTCTTGAGCGTCCATCGCCAGGGTGATGCGCGGGTCGTCCTTTTCAAAGACGGGGTCTGCCAGGACAGCAACCGTCTTGGGTGGCCGCGCGCGTTGCGAAGTCTCGCTCAGGATGAGTGCCAGGGTTGAGACCGAAGGCTCGTTGACTATCTCATGGTCCAGAAGCAAAGGCGTGGGCGTTGCGCTTTGCGCTGGTCCAGTATCGCGCCCTTCGATGCCCGGCGTCGTCAATAGTTGGAAAGGGATGTATTGCAAGGCTCCGTCTGCGACGATGAGAAGACGTTGATTGCCAAGTTGCGCGGCGACGGGGCCGAGCACGAGTTTGCTGAGTGCAGCTATCTCGGACAGGAGTTGCGTCTCGGCTTCCGCTTTGCGGGCCTGTCGTTCGGCGAAGCTCTCGTTGAGCGCGGAGCTATTGCTTGTCAGTAAAGCGTAGACGCGGCGCGCGGCATCATCTATCAACGCGCGAGAGGGCAGTTCAAAGCTATAGATTTCCGTCGGCGTCACGGCCCACAGGTAGCTCTTATCATCGCCGAGCGAGTATTCCAGGAGCAGCGTCTTATCGTCCAGCACTCGCTGAATCTCACGCAGGTTGAGCGGTTGCGGTTGCGTGAGCGCAGCATAGTGCGGGCTGGTTGATTTAATGCGCGCCTGGACTTCGTCGTAACGCGCTGCGATTTGGGCTATCTCTTTGCCGATGGCGACGGCCTCTTCACGATGTTGACCGGCGACAAGCTGCGCCTGTCGTTCGGCCTTCGCGTTGAGCAGTTGTTGCAGCGCGCGTTCCTGGTCCAGTAAAGAAGGGTCCACTCCCTGGCGTATGTCGGAGTGGGATTCCTTGAGCGACTCAAGCAGGGAGCGCGCACGCGCACGCTCGCTCATCTCGAAGGCGGCGGCGGCGAAATTCTCTTTCGGGCGTTGCTCATGCAGGCTCATGAGCGTCTCTATGTAAAGCTCGTAGTACTGGCGCGCGGAGGCGAAGTAGGCGGCGCGCAGGTCTCTGCTGGCGACCTTCGTGCGCAGCGATTCGGCGATACTAATGGCGGATTCGATGCGCGCGCGGGCCTCTGCCAGATTGTCGCGCTTCAATTCGAGGTGCGCGATGTTATAGAGCGTGAGCGATTCTCCGGCACGGTCAACGGCCACGCGGTTGAAGGCGAGCGCGCGTTGATAATGAGAGAGAGCCTGTGGGGCATCGCCGCTCTTCTCGTAGATGCGCCCGATGTAGTTGAGCGTGTAAGCCTCGTAACGTTGGTCCTGCCCCGCATGCGTCAATGTGAGCGATTGCTTGTAGTAGTCGAGGGCCGTCTCAGTGTCGCCCAGAGCGTCGTGGACCAGTCCCATGTTTCTGAGCGTCATCGCTTCCCAGCGCGGTATCTTCAGCGAGCGAAAGAGGGCGAGGGCTTCCGTGTAATGAGAGAGAGCCTGTTGATGTTCTCCCAGCGAGTAGTAGATTTCACCGATGGGCATCAACGCTTCGGCCTCGCCCCAGGTGTGTTTAATCTGCTTGAAGATGCTGAGAGCCTGTTCGTAATACTCAAGCGCGCGACGCTTCTCGCCGACCCATTCGTAAGAGTAGGCGAGGCCGCCCAGGACCGTGGCTTTCAAATGCGAATCATCGAGCGTCTTGAGAATCTCAAGAGCTTGTAAGAAAAGATTGAATGCCTGCTGGTTCTCGCCTAGTTTCGTTTGCAGGTTGCCGAGCGCGCGCAAGGTGGCGGCCTCCGCATGACGGTCTCCGGCCTGACGACTGAGAGCCAGCGCGCGATTGTAAGCGTCTCGCGCGGCCTCTATGTCGCTGGTCTCGATGTACGTATAACCGAAACTGACGAGAACTTTCGCCTGGCCCTCGTAATCTTTCAAACTCTCCCAGAGTTGTAACGATTGACGATAGACCTTAAGGGCTTTCTGTAAATCGCCGAAGTTGTAATAAACATCTCCGAGCGTGTAGAGAGCCTGCGCTTCTCCCGCGCGATGGCCCAACGACCTGCTCAATTTGAGAGCGCGCGTGCTGTTCTCCAAAGCCTTCTGATTCTCGCCCACATCGGCCTGAAGATGGCCCAGGTCGTTCAGCACATCGCTCTCAACGCGCGCGTCGCGCAGTCGCTTGCCGAGCGCGAGTGCCTGTGTGTAAGCGTCCGTCGCTTCCTTGAACTCATCGAGCGATTGATGGACCTGTCCGATTTTTCTGAGGGCTTGAGAGGCCGCGCGCAGGTCATGAACGGCCAGCCAGTAATCGCGCGCCTCTTGATATTTCAAGATGGCCTCGCGGCTCGCGTCCGTCAGTTGCCGGGCCTTGAGTTGCTCGGCCTCGTCGAAGGCGCGTTCGGCCTGTAGCCGTTCAGGCGCGACGGCTACAGGTTGCCCCGCGCGCGCGACCAACGCAGTCTGAACGGATAAGGGAAAGATGATGAAGAGAAGAACGAGAAGGGTCTGGACACAGTGAGAGATGACGCGGGACGATGCCCGCGCCTGACCGCATCGCTGCGTTGCGGCTGCGACGGAACAGTTGTTCATGGGCGAGTCTATGGTCTTCAGCGCGAAGCTTAAACGGACGATGCTCGTATCGCTCCTTCTATGATTTGCTCTCCCTCCCTGTGCATTCGTTCGCCGGGGGCGCGGATGAAGAGGGGCCGAGCGGCAAGGGCACTATCGGCGGGTTTCGCATACTGTGGATAGGATTATCCGGCCCCTTGCCCTGCGTCTGCCTGAGACGCGGCACCTCGACCTCACGATTCAACCGCGAGAGTTCGGGCCTGCCCTTTATCTTGCGCGGCTCGCGGCGCGTCATCGTGACGTAAGTTCTGAGAAATTCGGCCCAGTTCACCCCCGCGCCATCGGTGGCGAAATCAAGATTCATATAACTGGGCGCGACTCTGGCCCACGGAAAATAGATGGAGACGCCGTAGGAATACTGGTAAACGGGACCGCTATAACAGGACTTGAGAACGAAAGTCCCACTGATAAAATCCATCACGGCCTTGCAGCAACCGTTGACGGTCGCATCCGCGCTGCGGTCTCTCAGGCACTGGCAAAAATCGAAGAGGTCAACGAACTCTTCGCCGTTATACGACTGCGCTTCCCAGTGGGCCAGGATAAGCGCGTTCTTGAAAACGGAGCGACGCTTCCTTTCAGCATCCCTGTCAGCCTCCGCGATGGCGGCCTCTCCCAACGCCGCGCCGATTTCATCTTCCTCCTGGACCAGTGCGGACTGAAGCGCGTCGGCCAGATTGTCTACGAGCGTTTTGAGGTCAACGGCCTTCGATAAATCGAGCGCGGCCTGGTCCACCGAGAGACCGCCGAGCCAGTAGTCGGAATAAAAATCAACGTACTCATCAACGATGGCCGCGCCGAAACTCTCTTCGACCGGAGTCTCGGTCTGGTTCAACGTCAACTCTTTGAGCCGGTCCAGGATTTGTTGATAAGGCCAGCCGGACGCAGGGCTGTAACTCTCGCAACCGACCAGCACCTTCACCTGTTCGCGCAATTCATAGCAGACTTCCGCCATGCTCATCAGGCAGGTGTCCATTCCCAGAATATCAATCTTGCGATCCGCGCCGAGGTCCGTTTGAATATCTTGAAAGGCCCGCTTCAACTCGTTGATGGTGAGATAGCCAGCGGGGCTGTCATCCTTCAACAGGTAATCTCTACTGGTCCCGCTCCCGTGTCCGGCAAGCACGACCATGTAATGGTCAGCCGGACGCGTCTCGACGCAATAGCTCATGAAACTGTAGAGCGCGAAGGGCGAGCCTGTGTCCGTCTCGTTATCGCCGTTGCTGTCCTGGTCGTCGCCAGGCAACTCGACCGTCCCGCCCGCGATGCGCCTGGCAGCAGCCGCGCCCGCCGCGTGTGCAGCCCTTTTGGCCTCCTCAATCGCCGCGCCCTTGAGTTTGGCCTTCGCGCTTTCATGCTGGAAAGCGCCCTTGTAGACCCAGTCCGTCTGGTTGCTCACGAGTTGGCCGGGTGTGCCATCGCTGGTAATCTCGTAACGCTGCGTCGGCAGGTAATCATCCTTCGGGTCGAACTGCGCGAAGATACGTATGCGGCCATCACCCACAAACTTTTTCATCTCCGTGAGGGCGTAGACGCATTCGTCCGTCAGGTTGTTATCGCCCGCCAGGTAGACCATGATGGTCCATGTCTCAGGCTCCTTCTGCGTTGCTGCATCATCACCCGGCGAGACTGACGGGGCCGCGTCCATCTTTGCCGCCGTCTCCTGGCCCGCCTGCGGGGTCATCTCTTCATCAGCCATCTGCGTATCCTCCTCCGGATGCCTGCCGTGACTTTCGCGCGAAGCTCGCACGGAAGCAGCGCGCGTTGAATTTAAGAATGCCGGATGAAGCTGAGGCGCTTCATCTGGAAAAAAATCGGATTGCTGCGGAAAATTTACCGAGCTAAAAGAGAGGCGAACAACTGTGTCCGAAAGACAGCGCGCCCGCGCAAGTGATGCGGGCTACTGCTGAGAAGATTTCCACCTGCGGACCTGATGAACCTAAACCCAACACGAATTAAATGTCAACAACTGTTTGACACGCGTCCTCGCTTTTTCGACGCTGAGTTATTTACCCTCTCATCATGCTATGACCCGCGCCAGCGAAACATTTCGCAGGAGTCCGATAACACCGATTGATGATTAGCCAATGACTATAGAGCATCAAGACCGGTGTTATCGGACTCCTCACGCGCTATCTTTTTCTAGCGGAGTATAAGCCGTCAAAGACGTACTCAATCTCGCCGCGCGCGTTGGGGACGAAGGCCAGGTCGTTGTCCAGTGTGTTGCCGAAAGATAAGCGATAGGGTCCGGTCCTGGTCAAAGCAACATCGCCGTCCGGCTGCTTGAGATAGAGCTTGCCCTCTTTGACGTAGACCTCCCAAGCCTGCGGCCCGTTCGTGTACTTGCCCGCGAAGTTTGTCATCTCAGCCGCGCTGATGGCCTGCGCGGCTTTGGGCTTTAACGCCGTCTCAGGCTTGAGCGGCAGTGAGAGTTCCATCGCTTTGGCTCTCGTCAGGGGCAAGGTTTCGCCGCTCTTGTTGGTCTGTATGATGACCGCGAAATGCTGCGCCGGGACCATCTGAATCATAGAGCCATAGCCACGGCTGAAGCCGCCGTGCATGACGACCTTGACGCCTCTCTGTTCAAAGCTGAGCAGGCCGTAACCATAATGCACGTCCGGGTCGCCGGGCATGGAAACATACTCGCCCGGCAGCTTGGCGCAGACCAGTGGCGAGAGCGCCTGCTTGCCTTCCAGGCGTCCTTCGTTCATCAGGGCGATGACGAAAAACGAAAGCTCTTTGACGCTCGAATAGATGGAGCCTGCGGGCCACATCAAGACGTTGTTGAAGGCCGGACGGATAATCGCGGGCCCATCTTTCTCGCGCACGCTATGGCCCATAGAGAGCGGGTAGGTCATCGCCAGCGACGGGCGCAGGGTCGTGCGCTTCATCCCCAGAGGCTGAAAGAGCAGTTCGTTCATCGCGTCCGCGTAAGGCTTTTGGTAGACCTCTTCGAGGACGTAACCCGCCAGCCAGTAGCCCGCGCTCGAATACGAATAGACCTGGCCCGGCTCCGTGAACTGCGCGTCCTCCTTCCAACCGCGAACCATGCGCCCGAGCGATTCGTCATCCTGCGAAATGAAGGGCGCTTCAAAGTCTGCCATGCCCGCCGTGTGGCTGATGAGTTGATGGATGGTCGTGCGCGCGATTTTCGGATTGAGGCCGTTGACGTAAGTGCCTATCGGTTCGTCGAGTTTGATTTTGCCCTGCGCCGCCAGCGTCACGAGGGCCGCGCCCGTGAACATCTTCGTCGTGGAGCCTAAGCGAAATAGCATGTCCGTTGTCGGCGGCTATACGGGGCAGAACAATAGCGGCATGTACAAGAGCGTTGACGGAGGCGCAAGCTGGTCCAGTATCGGCCTGGCAAAGAAGTATATTTATGCGCTGGCGGTTGATCCTCATAACGAGGCCGTCGTTTATGCAGGCACTAGCCGCGATGGAGTTTACAAGAGCACGGACGGCGGCGCGCACTGGAATGGCCCTTATGTTATTTCATTCGACAGGGAGATAGTCGCGCTGGCTATTGACCCGAGCAACACCAACACGCTCTACGCGAGCGTGCCCGGCAACGGCTTGTATAAGAGCACGGACGGCGGAATTAATTGGTCCTCTATCAGCAACGGGATAACTTATTACACGCTCATCGCGCTGGTCATAGACCCAGCCAATCCGAGCGTGGTTTATGCGGCGCACGGCGGCGGCGGTGTTTTCAAGACCACCAACGGCGGCGATAATTGGTCCAACGCCTCAACCGGCATCTCGTCAACGACTAACACTACGGCTCTCGCCATTGACCCGAGCCACCCGTCAACCCTCTTCGTCGCAACCAGCAACTACCCTTCCGGCTACTCTCTGTACAAGACAGACGACGGCGGCGCGCACTGGAATTTGAGCAATGCAGGATTGCCGGACGGCATCATCTCTTCGATTGTCGTTAATCCGGCCAACTCGTCCGAAGTGTTTGCGGCGACGATCAACGGTATCTTCAAGAGCACGGACGGCGGCGCGCATTGGACCATCGCGGGCCTCACCGGGACCAGCCTGACCCGGATACAGATTAATCCGAATAACCCGTCCATCATCTACGCCGGGACCAAAGGAATCGGCGTTTATCGCAGCGTCAACGGAGGGGCCGCATGGTCGCAGGCCAACGAAGGCTTCCCCTTTGCGAACGTCCAGCAGATTGTGACCGACCCGAACAACCCGGAGGTTGTCTATGCTGGGACGAATGACGGGGTCTTCAAGAGCGTGGACCACGGCTTGAATTGGAGCGCGACGGGTCTCAACTATACGACCTTCGTTCCGGTGACGGGGCTGGCTATTGACAGGACCAATTCCTCCATCCTCTACGCCGGAGTTGATAACGCGGGCGTCTTCAAGACAATTGACGGCGGAGCCACCTGGACGCGGACGGCCATCAACGGCAGCGGTAGTCTAGGCGCACTGGGCGTTGACCCTGGTAATCCGAATAATCTCTTCCAGGTCGTAAACTCGTTTGACCTGTACAAGAGCACGGACGGCGGCGGCAGTTGGAATGCGCTTAGCAACGCGCCGTTAAATACGCAGGCCATCGCGGTTGACCCGACCAGTCCAAATATCGTCTATTCGAGCGGCGACCTGGGCGTCTACAAGAGCACGAATGGCGGAACGACCTGGCAACCCACCGGCCTCAAGAGCAGTACTAACGCGACCCTCGTCATAGAACCGCATAGCTCCAGTATCGTCTATGCGGGAACGGCTCAGAACTTCGCTTTCAGGACCGCCGACGGAGGGACGAACTGGGGTCCGATTTTCACCCAGCCCAACAGCCCCGTCCTCTCCATCGCGCTCGACAAGAATGACCCGAATATCGTTTATGCGGGAACGGCGGCGGGGGTCTTCAAGAGTTTTGATAGCGGGTTGACCTCGACCGCTTTCAACGCGGGGCTGCCATCCTCCGCCACTCCCATCAACGCGCTGGCTATCAACTCGTCGGACACTTATCTTTATGCGGGAACTCCCGAAGGCTTGTACGTCAACGGGCTTGGGGCAAACCCGACGCCCTCACCGACGCCCGCGACCGCTCTCTCCGGTCGCGTGACGGACATCAATGGTGGGCCCATCAGCGATGTCACGCTGACGGTGAGCGGCGCGCCGGGCGGAGACCTGGTCACGACGCAGACGGATGTCAACGGCAACTATCTATTCAACAACATCACGGGCGGCGATACGCTGACGCCGTCAAAGTCCGGTTACATTTTCTCGCCGTCCAGCGTCAGGTCCGTGAGCACCGGCGGCATCACCCCGATAGCGGGCGTGTACAACTTCATTGGCGGGACGGCCATTTACACCTTAAGCGGCAAAGTTATAGACGGCACGGGCGCAGGCTTGAGCGGCACGTTGATAAACGTGAGCGGCTCCATGCAGGCGACAGTGACGACGGACGCGAGCGGTAACTATTCAATCAACGGTCTCTTCGCGGGCGGCAGTTATTCCCTCAGACCTTCAAAGACCGGCTACTCCTTCAACCCCACGAGCGTGGGCTTTAGCAACCTGTCTGCCGATAGGGTAGTCCAGACGTTTGTCGGCACGACGCATCCTTACACCATCAACGGACAAATCAAAGACGGAAGCGGCAACCCACTGAGCGGCGTCAATGTCACTTTGAGCCGCGCAGGCGGGACCGAGACGTTGACCACCGTGACGAGTGCGAGCGGAAGTTATAGTTTCAGGAACGTGGCGGGCGAAGCCACCTACACGGTGACTCCGGCGAAGGCCGGGTTTACCTTTAACCCGCAGAGCGTCACCTATACCAACCCGAGCGGAACTCAAGTCGCCAACTTCACGGCGACTCCCCAAGCGTCGGTCATGCAATTCAGCGCAACGGAGTATAACGTCACGGAGGGCGCGAATAGCGCGTCTGTCATCGTGATGCGTTCCGGCGACCTCTCGAATGCGTCAACGGTGGAATATGAGACCAGCAACGGGACCGCCGTCGAGCGAAGCGATTACACGAGGACCAAAGGCTCTCTCAACTTCGCTGCTGGCGAGGCTAGCAAGAGCTTCACAGTGCTCATCACGGACAACGCCTTCGTTGATGGAAAGAGGACCATTAATCTGACCCTGAGCAATCCGGGCGGGGGCGCACTGGGCAGCCCCGCCAACGCGTTGCTCAACATCCTGGACAACGACACGGCGCAGCCTACGGCCAACCCGATTGACGATGCCCAACTCTTCGTCCGCCAGCAATACGCAGACTTCCTCAATCGCGCGCCCGACGATGGCGGCCTCGGTTACTGGTCCAACGAAATCAACAAGTGCGGCACGGACGCTCAATGTATACACGACCGCCGGGTGGGCGTCGCGGACGCCTTCTTCTTCGAGCCTGAGTTTCAACAGACGGGCGGTTACGTGTACAGAATCTACAAAGCCGCGCTCGGCGTGAAGCCGACTTACAACCAGTTCATCTCTGATCGTAGCCGCGTCGTTGCCGGACCAGGATTGGACCAGAGCAAGACCGCATACGCGCTCTACTTCGTGCAGGGCGCGGCCTTTCAGCAGGAGTATGCGACGGCGATGACGGCGGACCAGTTTGTTGACAGGATGCTGACCGTCGTTAAGAACTATTCCGGCGTTGACCTCTCCGCGCAACGCGGCTCGCTGATCGGTCTCTACAACGGGACGGACGCGGGCAAGGCGGCTATCTTGAGACAGGTGGCGGACAGCCAACTCTTGATAGATGCAGAGTACAATCAATCATTCGTGTTGATGGAATATTTCGGCTATCTCAGGCGAGACCCGGACCAGGGCGGCTATGATTTCTGGCTGGGCCAGGTCAATAAATTCCCGCTCAGGAATGTCGGCATTCAACATGCGATGGCCTGCTCCTTCATCACCAGCGCGGAGTATCAAACCAGGTTCAGCAGCGTGGTCACTCATACGAACAGAGAGTGCCCGCAGTAAATCGAGCGTGGTCCAATCGCACGAACCGCCGCGAGATTGATTCTCGCGGCGGTTCATTTTTTGAAGCGAAGTTAAATGCGATTAGCTCATCAGTGCCCGACGGGTATTCGTTGGTACTTCGATTTACCTTCCCCGTCCTCCCAGGAAATATCCAGCACGTATGGTCTCTCTTGACCCGCCATATCTTTCAGACGTTCCAGTTGGTCCTGTTCCCTGTCCACAGGTTTGCCGTCGAGCCAGGTTTTATGAGAGAGAACGGCCTTCTCTTTCGGTTGAAGGTATTTGACAGAGTCGAATTTGATATGCGCTCTGGAGGGGCCGCCGGGAGTTTCTCCGTCCTTGAGAAAGACTGTCAGAATCTCCACGCTCCTGAGCGGTTCGTCGGTCGTATTCGTCAATTCTAAAAGAACCTTCGCTCCGACCTCTACGAACCTGGCGGTCAACGTTTCTTCTGCTCTGCGTGTGCTGCTCATAATCTTCCCTCTGCGCGGTCAAAGACACGCCGCGTTATCAAGATGGCTGTCTGGTCTCGCCGCACGACCATCGAAAATTTGCCTGACCATCTACGCATCAATCGTTTTCGTCGCTGTAGTTGTGGCTCCTATTACCATCGCCGCCGCCCTTCTTCTCTTCATGCGTAATCGTGAAAGGCACCAGACCTCGCTTGACCTCTTCGAG
>JAXDFO010000173.1:0-9241 GCA_034665545.1 Blastocatellia bacterium | reverse complement strand
TCTATGACCAGAATTCTCTTCGCCTGATTCATCGTTTGAAAGAATCTTCCGCCGAAGACAAAAGAAAGCGCGCCGCCGCTACTATGTCTCAGTCTCTTCCTGTTCGCACAACTCTCGCAAGTATGCGAAGCTATAGATCCCCGTCTCGTGCCCGTCGCTCCAACGAAAGTTCAGCGCATAACGACCGACTATAGAGATGTCATTAATCTTCACAGTATCGGAGACGGCCTCCGGCTTGAGCATTCTCTGGCCCGTCCACTCGTTGACGCATTGCGCGCAGGGGCAGGCGCGTCTGAGCGCGGGCGCGTCGAAGCGGCAAGCCCTGCCGTCGGCCCAGGTAATGCGCAAGGCCGCCTCGCCCTCCTGCATAATCTCGCGCGGCTCAATCGCCGGACCACGTCTTTGCATCTCAATCACTGGTTCGCCTGGAACGCCTGCTCGACCGTGTCCGAAGTGATGGACCAGTGCGAGGCGTTCCAGACCGCGACGCCGTTGCGCAGGATGATGGCCTGCGGCGATTCATGCTCGATGCCCGTCTGCCTCTCGACTTCGCGCGACACGTCCCGCGCTCGCTGGACCACGACGAGCGCGACGGCTTCCTTCAACTTTGACATCTGCCTGTAGGCAGCCGCGCTGATCGGACAGGTCGAGCTATGTTTGAAAATAATGACCGGCGCATCGTGCGAGCGCGCGACTAATTCTTCCAGCGACTTCGTATCGGCAACAGGAACGAAATGATTTTCCATCTTCGTGATCTTCTCAAGCTCAATATAAAAAGGGGTTGACCCTTTGATATTAGCCTAACGGGCGGGTTTTATAAAGCAGGAGCCAGGAGCCAGCAGTCAGAAGGAAGAGCAGAGCCTTCATCATGAAGGGCATGCTATCGCTTTTCTACTGGCTTCTGGCTCCTGGCTCCTGCTTTACTATCTCCATTCGCCGACGAGGATGAAGGGGGACCAGTAGAAGGGCGCGCTGTATTTCTTGCCAGCTATCATGTCGGTCTGGGCGGCGCGGAGGGCGTTGGCGGGGGATGCGCCCTGGCCTGTCAGGAGGCGTTTGTAAAAGTTGGTCATCAGTTCGGCGGTCGAGCGGTCTGCGACGGACCAGAGGCTGACGCCGACGGTCGGTGCGCCCGCGTACATGAAGGCGCGCGTGAGACCTATGACGCCTTCGCCGCGTCTCTCCTTGCCGAGACCCGTCTCGCAGGCAGAGAGGATGACGAGCGGCGAGCCGAGTTTGAGATTGAAGACCTCGTCGGTCCTGAGAAAGCCGTCCTCCGTTTTATTGCCGACGAGCGAGAGGACGAGGCCCGTGAACTGCGGGCGTTCAGCATTCAGCAGGCCATGCGTGGCGATATGCACGACGCGATACTTCGTCATATCGCGCGTCTCAATATTCTCCTCGCTCGCGTTAAGGTCCAGCCAGACATCCGCCTGCGCGCCCGAAGCCTTTGCGAGTTTGGCTATCTGCTCGGCCTCCGTGCGCGTGCCGCTCAAGCGCATAAGCGGCAGGCCCGCGCCCGGCGCGTTGCTCGCATTCGCGCTCGCGCCCGCCGCGTCAACGTCTTCAACCGCGCTATCAAGTCCGAGGCCGCGCGCACTCGCATTCGCGCCCTGTGCCGTAGCGGGAGCAGTTGCCGCTCCGCCGCTACGCGCGCGCGCATCGTTGGAATTGAAGACGGGGTCCGCGACGAGCAAGATGTTACGACCGGCGGGCTTGCTGTTTCCCGCTTGCCTGACCGCCGCGAGGACGGAAGCGGAAGGAGCGTAGGCAATCTCGTTGGTCTTGATTAAGTAAGGAAGCGCGGAGTAGTCCGTGCCGTCACCCGTCTTGACGAGAGCCTCGAACGGCACGTAGTTGAGCGCGCCGTCCGCGACGATGAGCAATCGCTTGTCGCCCGTGACAGAGGCGGCAGGCTCGACCGCAGCCTTGTAAAGCGCGTTGGAGGCGGCGGCAAACGCGCCCGCCTCCTGCGAATTTGGAGCGGATGTGTCGAGACCAAGACCGCGCTGCGGTTGGTCTGCGGCGACATCTATGCCGACGAGGCGGCGTTGGAGTTTGGCAGGAATCAGTTGCGCGCGAAAGCCTATCGCAAGCTGGTCCAATTCGCTGCGTTTGGGTAGACGGTAGAGCGTCGCGCTGTTACGCGTGACGGCCCAGAGATAAGAGTTCTGCGCGCCGAGGCTGTATTCGAGCAGCGTCGTTCCATCGTCGAGCACCTGCTGTTGAACGGCAGAGAGCATGAGCGGTTCTGTCGCGGTCAGCGAGGCGTAACGCGGACTGGCGGCCCTGATTTGATTCTCAAGCGCGTCGTAATCCGTCTGGAGTTTATCGAGTTCGGCTTCGAGGTCTGCGGGCTTCTGCTTGGGTTCGTCTGCGTTGACGGCGATGCCGTTGAGTGATTGCGCTATCTCCTGCTGGCGGTCCAGATTTTCCTGCTTGCGTTTGAGCAGGTCTGCGGGCACGCCCTCCGTAATCTGCGCGTCAGTTTCGCCGAGCATGTCCAGGAGCGAACGAGCACGCGACTGCTCCGTAATCTTGAAAGCCTCCGCCGCGTAGTCCAGCGCCTTGCCCTGCAAAGCCGCGCCCGTTGAAGACGCATTCGAGAGGGCCATCTCCGCGAGCGCGCCGGAGGCTTCGTCGAAGACATCCTTCGTCGTGGCTAAGAAACTGGTCCTGGCTTCGTCCGCCCGCAGGCTGCCCTGCCGGATAGTCTCTATCGTTTTCAGCGCATCACGATAACTACCTATCGCCTGCTCTCTCAAAGCGGCGGCCTTGCCCGCGTCTCTCTCCTGAGTTGCCTGCGAGAGCAGGCTCTTGCCGAGACCCCTTTGCGCGGGCCAGATGAGGTCCAGTCGCTTATCGTCCTGCGCGCCTTTGGCGGCGTCTGTGTAAAACCTGGTCGCGTCTTTATAGCGGTCCTGTCGCAACGATACGTCGCCGAGGCTGGTCCGCGCGGCGGCACGAAAGCGGCGCATCTGTCCGAGGTTGGAGAGGCCGGGAAGTTTGCCGTTGACGGCGTCGAGCGCGTCCTGAAAATGTTTCTTCGCGGAGTCGAGTTGATTATTGAAATAATCTATGCGGCCCGTGCCGAGCTCCTTCGTCGCAAAGACGATGGCGATGCGATATTGCTCCAACTCTTTCCGAGCCTCAAGCGCGACGCCCATCGCGCTGGTCGGCGCTTCGACGGAGACTTTGCCCGTCGAGACCGCGCCCATCAGGCCGCCGAGGCCGCCGAGCCTGCGCCCGGCTTTAGCAGCCGTGCTCTCAGGCTTCTTGGCCTGCATCTGTGAATAGGCCGCGCTCGCCCCGGACATATTGCCGAGCATGTAATTGGTGTTGCCGATCTTGGCGAGCATGAGGTTGGCGTTGAACTCCGTATCCGCGACGCCGATGGCTTTAGTGATGGCGTCCTGCTTGGTCTGCGCCGTGCGGAAAGCATCATACGCGCTCTGGTAATGAGTGAGCGCGACCTTGTACTGGCCCTGTCGCGCGTACAGGTCTCCGAGTTCGTTGTGCGCGGCGGCGACGCCTCTCTGGTTGTCGGCATCCGTGAAAAGCTTGAGCGCATTTTGCAATGGCCCTAAAGCCTCGTTCGCCTTGCCGCGTTTCAAGAGCCGCCTGCCTTGCAAGAGGGCCGCCTCCGCCTGCCCCGCGCCCTGCGCCCTCACAGCGCGCGCCGCAAAGGATGACAGGGACGCGCAAGTAAGCGCGCAGGAGAGCAGGTAACTGAGCAAACGTGCTTTGCGATTCATGGCTTGACTCCAGAGAGATTTGAGCGAGGAGTGAACAACTTCGTAACGAAATGACGGGACGGCGCGACGGGCATGACTCAGCTTATTCTTTATCAACAACAGCAATTCAACATGCCAGGTTAATAACTCACCACAGAGACACAGAGAACACAGAGGATTCACAGAGGCTTGAATGTTATGCTCTGTGCGTGCTCTGTGATATCTGTGTCTCTGTGGTGAACTGCTCTTGCCATACACTCAATTGACATTACTGATGCACGAGGTCGAGCGCGGTCACGAGGACGGGCGCGCTGGATGTCGCGTTCATACGAATGACGGAGGGCGCGGGCGCGCTCTGGTCCAACCCGAAGCCGCGCGTCGTGGCCTCGCGTTCACGCGTTGTCTGCGCCTGCCCGTAGCTCTTTTCCTTGTTGACACGCACGCGCGCGTTCATCTCTTTCTGGACCCGCGCCCAGATTTCCGCAGGTGGATTCCAGGGGCAGTGGCCCTCGTTCTTCTGGCAGAAGTTGACGAGGTCATCGCCCACGGGGACGAGCGGCAGAGGCTCGCGCGTGACGACGATGTAGAGACGCTCGGTCGCGGGCTGGCCGTAGAAGGCGAACCAGCGCAGACGCTCGTTCTGTTCCTGGCTCGAAGGTATCTCGGTCGGGACGTGCGCCTCTATAAAGTTGTCGCCGCCAGCGAGCCGCGCATCAGGGAAGATCATCTCAGGCTGACCGTTATTCTCCGTATGAAAGACGTAGAGATAGCTATCCGTGTTCGGCTCCAAAGCGATGCGCACGCGGTCGCCGTTATGAAATTCGCGCGACGGGTCAACGCGCACGGCATCCCCGTTAGCATCCCTCATGTAAAGCGTATAGCCGAGCGCGAGCGGCCCTGTCGGAGCCGTAGCACCGGCTGGCGACTTTCCGTGCGGCTGCTCGCTGCCTCCGGTGTTCATGCCTGTGCCGGAATCCGTGGAGGTCAGGTTCTTGGCGTTGCTGTTGCTGCCCGTGCCGTTGTCAGTCCCGCCCGTCTCCTTATCTTTGAAAGCGTTCGTGCTCGTATCCTTACCGGTCGTCCGCTTGCCGGTGGTCTGATGCGTAGTCTTCTTAGTGCCCGGCTTACGATTGGAGTTGCCCGGCTGGCTGCTCGAAGAACTGGGCCTGGAGGTGAGAAACGCGCCGCGCACGTCCTCATCGCCGTTCTGGTCCTGCGCGCGGGCGGGGACCGTCAAGAAAGCTATAAAGGCGATGAGAAGAAAAGGGACGTAAGCTTTGAGACGCATGGAATGTTTCCTCCGGGTAAAATCCTTCGAGTGGTCCGGCACGTTCTGGAGAGATGTCTTGGAGCAAGAAAAAGCGCGCGCTACTGATGCTCTATCAGCACGTCAAGGATGGCAGGACTATTTGCTGCTGCCTGTCCAGACATCTTAACAGATACGAAAGGCTCGACACCACCCCCCGTATTGACGTTGGTGACGGGTGAATTTGCTTTGTGCTGCTGGTTGAACTCGGCCCACTCCGCCTGCTCTGCTGTCGTTAAAGCGCGGCCCGCCTGAGCGTTGAGAAACGCGGGCGAACTGAGCGGAGTGCGCGAGAAGATAACCGTATACTTCTCGGTCCCGGTGGTTTGATCTTCTTCTAACCAGTTGCCATCGCCGCTCGGAAAAGTGAAGTCCGCGCCGCCCTTGACCTGATTCGTTTTGGCGAACTTGGCAATCGGCCTGGTCGTCAGGAAAGTCGTCGGCATGCTCTTCTCGCCTGGACCAATAATGTAGAGATAGCCATCCTCTCGCGGCACTAGATGAAACCTGAACCTCTGGCCCGAATGAAGCGTCATGTCTCCGGCCAGCCGCGACGAACCGCCCGCACGCTCAACGTCAAGCCAGTAACGCAAAGTCTCCGGCGCGCTCGCCGCTTCATCCGTCGCGTTTGAATTGGAAGACTCCGCGCCGTTGATACGGCTAGAAGTTCCGCCCTTGCCCGTATTGCCCGCGTCGGTCCTGACCTCGCTCGTGTTCATGCGCCTGTAGACGAGAAAGCCGCCGATGCCGCCGACGACCAGCAGTAAGATGAGCGCGACCGCCGCGATGAGCGGCAAGGATGAACGACGCGGCGCGGGCGAGGGCAGAGACAGCGCGGCGTTGGCGTTGACGAATGAACCGGACGCGACGGGCTGCGCGCCCGTCCCTACGCCTGAGAGCGCGGACGGATGCGTGGCGATGGTCTGTTGCATCTGCGAGCCGCCCGGTTGCGCCGCGATGCTGTTCGACTGGGCATCTGTTGAAGACGGCGCGGGTGATGCAAGCGAGGGTGAAGTCTGTTCGGGCGGCGCGGAACTCGCGGGCACTGTGAGCGTGTCCGGTGTTTGCGGCGCGCGTGAACCGGAAGGCTTGGAAGCGCCCGCGCCCGCGCTCGTCGCATCCCACGGTTCCTGGTCCACAGTGAGAATGGTCGGCGCGCTGAGGTCCGAGTTGGTGTTGCGCGCTTCAAGGTCGCTTCCCGTTTGCGGGTTGATAATATTCGCGCCCATGCTTGCGCCGCCCGTGTTGGACTGCGCGCTCGATTCAGGACCAAGCGGGCCGCTGCCGGTGTTGGCGAAGGCGAGCGTGTTGAGGTCAGCCGCAGGCAGGCCCAGCGCGGCGCGCAGTTCCGAATCGAGTTCACCTGCGGTCGAGGGTCTATCGCCGCGATCCTTCGACATCGCGCGCGCGACTGTCAGGCTGAAGGCTTCCGGCACATCCTTCAACACCTCGTGCAGGGCGGGCATCGCCGCGCTGACGTGCTGGCGGCGCAACTCTTGCAGCGTGTTCGCCTGAAATGGTTTCTTTCCGACGACGAGTTCATAAAAGACGGTGCCGAGGCTGTAAATATCCGCGCGCCCGTCAATCTCCGTCCGCCCGTCGCGCGGCACTTCGCCCCACTGCTCCGGCGACATGTAATAGGGCGTGCCCAGAATCTGTCCGGCGATGGTTAAAGCGGTCGCGCCGCCAGTCTCCGAACCGGCCACCTCAAGCATCTTGGCGATGCCGAGGTCCAGCAGTTTGACGACGGGGCGCGACGCATCCGCGCTCTTGCCGAGCATGATGTTTTCCGGCTTCAAATCTCTATGCACGACGCCCATCTGATGCGCGGCATTAAGCACGCTCATGACAGGCTCAAGAACGCTCATAGCTTCGAGCGGAGTGAAGCGACTGCGCCGCTTCAACTCCGCGTCTAGGGTGTGACCCTCTACGTACTCCATGACCATGTAGATGAGGCCGTCGGCGGTCGTGCGCAGGTCGTAGACAGTGACCGCGTTCGGATGACGAAAGCGGCGCGCGGCCTGTCCTTCACGACGAAAGCGGCGCAGCCATTCCGCGTTGTTGCGCATCTGCGGCGGCAAGACTTTTATCGCCACGCGGTCGCCGAGCAGAATGTGATTGGCGCGATAGACCGCGCCCATCCCGCCGCGCCCCAGCAAGGCTTCAATCTGATACTGCCCATCCAGAGTCTGGCCCACCAGACTCGAAGGGTCATCCTCCAACACCTCGCCGTCGCGCGGGCAAAAGCTCACGCTGTCTTCATACTTCGTGTTGCAAACAGTGCAGTGCTTCATGTCTAAACTTAGACTGTCCCTCCCCCGCTCTCTCTTCTGCAAAAAAAATTTATCACGTATAGATTTCGCGCGCGTACTCTTCGACCATTCGATTGCTGTTGAAGGCGGGCGCGAGCGTCGCTATAGAACGTTTCATCATACGCGCCCAGCCATGAGGAATGCCGTCGGGGCCGCGCTCGTAGTAAAGCGGCACGACCGATTCTTCCAGTATGCGATAGAGCGATTCAGCATCGCTCGCATCAACATCGCCGTCCTCGCCCGCCTGTACGCGGTCGCCGAGGGCGAAGCCGTTCGTCCCGTCATAGCCTTCAATCCACCAGCCATCCAGGATGGACATGTTGAGGCCGCCGTTCATCGCCACCTTCTCGCCGCTCGTCCCGGATGCTTCCAGAGGGCGGCGCGGCACGTTCATCCACACGTCCACGGACTGGACCAATTGCCGCGCTATCTCCTGGTCGTAGTCTTGCAGGAACACGGCGCGATGCCTGACGAGCGGGTCATACTTCCACTGGGCCAACTGTTGCAAGATAAACTTTGCGCCCTGGTCCTGCGGGTGCGCCTTGCCCGCGAAGACGAACTGGACGGGCCGTTCCTCATGATTGATGAGACGCAAGAGACGGTGCGGGTCCGTCAGGAGCAAGGCCCAGCGTTTGTAGCCCGCGACGCGACGCGCAAAGCCTATGGTCAACGCTTCGGGATCGAACATCGTGCGCGCGGCCTCCGTGTATTCCATGCTCTCGACGGCGTTGAGGCGCGCGTGAAAACTGCGATGGCGAATGAAGGCTATGAGTCGCTGTTTGAGCAAGAGGTGTGCGTCCCACAACTCCTCGTCGGAAATCTTCTCGATGCTCTTCTGCCAGCGCGACTGGTCCAGAATAGCATCCTGCCAATCATCGCCCACATGTTTTTCGTAGAGAGTGCGCAAGAGGGGCGCGACCCATGTCGGCGCGTGGACGCCGTTGGTCACGGAGGTAATCGGTATCTCTTCCGCAGTCTTCTCCGGCCACATCTCCTGCCACAGCGCGCGCGAGACCTCGCCATGCTTTTTGCTGACGCCGTTGGTCGAGCGGCACATCCGTATCGCCAGCGGCGTGAGGCCGTAAGCCTCTTTCGTGTCGGCGGGATTGACGCGTCCGAGTTTGAAGAACTCGTCGCGGGGCAAGCGCAGCGCGCGTTCGTAAGAGTCGCCGAAACATTGCTGGACCAGCGCGGCGTCGAACTCGTCGTTACCGGCGGCGACCGGAGTGTGCGTGGTAAAGACGCAGTGCGCGCGAACGGCGTGGGCCGCGTCTGCGAAGGGCAAGCCTTCGGCTTCTATAATCTCGCGGGCCAACTCTAAAGTTAAGAAGGCGGAGTGGCCTTCGTTCAAATGATAGACGTGCGGGTTGATGTCCAGTTTGCGCAGGAGGCGCACGCCGCCGATGCCGAGCATCATCTCCTGCACGATGCGCGTCTCTCGGTCGCCGCCGTAGAGATGGCCCGTCACCCAACGGTCAATCTCCTCGTTTTCGGGAATGTTCGTGTCCAGCAGATAGAGCGGAATCCGCCCGACCTCAACGCGCCAGGCGTTCGCGCGCACGTTGCGCCCGCGCATCAACACTTCAACCTGAACGGGCGTGCCCGCCTCATCCATGACCTGCTCTATCGGAAGCACGGAAGGATGCGTTTCGCCATAAAACTCTTCCTGCCAACCATCACGACGCAGACGCTGGCGAAAATAGCCGTAACGATAGAGCAGCCCGACGGCGACGAGCGGCAGGTGCAGGTCGCTGGCAGACTTGAGATGGTCGCCCGCGAGCATGCCGAGGCCGCCCGAATAGAGCGGCAGCGAATTGTGGACTCCATACTCGGCGCAGAAGTATGCGACGGGGTGTTCGGGCGTGATGACCGGAGCATCGCCTTGCGCG
>JAXDFO010000172.1:0-7728 GCA_034665545.1 Blastocatellia bacterium | reverse complement strand
TTTTGCAGCACGTCCTCTATGTCGTCGGGCGAAACGACGTTATCCGGCAGTTCGCGGTTGAGGTCGTCGAACGTCAGATACTTCTTATCGCCGCCCAACTCCAACAGGCGCTGCATGACATCATCTCTATCTTTCTCTTCCATGCTCAATGTTTCATCCACTCCGCTCGACTTTGAATTTTAGATTTTAGATTTCGGATTATGGATTAACGAACAAATTGAATGAGAACGACGGTCTCTCTTTCAATCTCAAATCCAGCATCTAAAGTCCGTAATTGTCAGGCATCGTTTCGGAGCGTGAAAGAAGCGTGTTCCGACGCCTGGTCCATTCCAGATGCTCTAAAGCAAGTTGGTCGCGCCGCGCCATGTCGCCCGCGCGTTCGGCGGCGGTCATCTCAAGATAAAGCTCTGAGATGCGCCGGTCCGTGCTCATCAAACGCAGGGCGTTGAGACAACTTTCGGCGACCGCCATCACGTCGTCCATGGCCTCGCCTTCGGCGCGTTGCGATTCGGCCATCAAGAGCAAAGGCACAAGGTCTGCGGCGAGAGGGTCTTCAGTCGTCCGCTCGCTCAAAGTGTCAAAGTTTACTTCCGCGCCCTCCTCTTCAATCTGTATCAGGGCGCGAAAGATTGAGGTGGTCGGCAAGCTCTCGTAATCCGTCGCTTCGAGTCGCGGCAGGATGGCGCGTCGCAAATCCTCATCGGCAAAGAGCAGTTCGAGCAATCGTTGCTCTGCGACGGTCGGTTGCGTGGCCTTGCTCCGCTCGCCCATCTGCTTCAAGGCCGCGCTGTCCACGCTCGCGCCTGTCTTAACTCTGGTCCAGAGGTCACGGCGCATGTCCGGCTCGACCCGCAGCGCATCCATCGCCATGTCGAAATATTCGCGCTTCTGTATCACGCTGCGGACAGCTTTGACAGACGGAAGCACCTCCTTAATCGCCTCATCTTTCTCCGGCGGATTATTGAGATTATGCTCCCGCGTTGCTTGAGCTAAGACGAATTGGATGTGTGGGAGAGCCTCTCCGCGCCTCCGTTGATACTCCTCTAAGCCCTCGCGTCTGATGAACTCGTCGGGGTCCGCGTTCTCCGGCAGGACCAGCACCTTGACCTCAAAATCTTCTGCCAGAAGAGTCTCTATCGCACGCTTGGCTGCCTGAACGCCCGCTTTGTCACCATCATAATTGACAACAATCTTACGTGCAAATCGTCCCAGCAGTTTCGCTTGCTCAGGCGTCAGCGCGGTTCCCAGCGAAGCCACCGCGTTGCGCACGCCGAATTGATACGGAACAATGAGGTCCAGATAACCCTCCACCAGAATCGCAAACTTGCGCCGCCGTATCTCGTCCCGCGTGATGTTCAAGCCGAAGAGATGCCTGCCCTTCGTATAAGCCGAAGTCTCCGGCGAGTTCAGATACTTGGGCTCGCCATCCGGCTGCATCGTGCGCCCGCCGAAAGCGATGGGCCTACCTTGCGCATCCATCACCGGAAAAATCAACCGCCCGCGAAAACGGTCGTAAGAGCCGCCAGCATCCTTTTTAACTACCAGCCCGCTACGCTCTAACTGCGCCGCGCTCGCGCCCCGCCCCTTGAGATAGTTTGAGAGACCATCCCAGCTATCCGGCGCGAAGCCCAGGCGAAACGTCTCGCGCGTCTCCTGAGAAATCCCTCGCCCCTCTATATACTCGCGCGCGCCATGCGCCTCCGCGCCCTCCCCTTGCAACTGCGCCTCCCACCATTCGAGCGCCCAGGAGTTCAACTCTATGACTTCATCGGCCTCTTTCTTGCGCGCCTCAAACTTCTTATCCTCCACCATCACAGGCAACGGCACAGCCGCCTTCTCCGCCACTATCTTCACCGCTTCGGGAAACGAAACGCGCTCCATCTCCATCACGAAGTTGAAGACGGTCCCGCCCTTCGAGCACCCGAAACAATAGAAGATGTCCTTCGCCGGATTGACAGAAAACGAAGGCGTCTTTTCCTGATGAAAAGGGCAGCACGCCATCCAGTTCGCGCCCTTCTTCTTCAGCGACACATAATCCTGAATGACACGCACGATATCCGCCTGCCGTCTCAAATCATCAATGAAGGTTTGCGGGAAACGCACGATTTTATTCTTGTGGTGAAGCTAGTTGGTGGAGAAGGCCCGCCGGAGAAAAGACAGGCAACGTCGCATTCTTATAATCGTCAAGATTACGCGTCACAATCGCATCCAGTTGACTGGCCGTTGCGCTCGCGTGCTGTACTGCATCTTCATAATCAGTGAAAGGTAAAGCGAGGGCTTGATTGAGAACATCATGTGTGATGGGGCAGACGCGCATCGCCAATAACAAGTCATTGATAGCTTGCCTCACTTCGTTGTGCTTCATAACTTTTCGTGTGATGTAGAAAATATTGATCGGAGTGATGCCGGAAATATATCCATCGAATATCCCTTGCGCGTTAAGCTCAAGCAATTGACCGGCAGCTTGCGCGAACGGTTCACGATTAAGCAAATGGTCCAGCACCACACCGGTGTCAAACATGACGCGCATCAAGAGTATTTCTCAATCAGATAATCGGCATAAGCATCCCTCACTTCGTCATCCGTGGGCGGCTCGCCATCGAACTTGATTATTCCACGCAGTCGCTTTACTGCGGCCATTTTACGTTCACGTTCATTCCGGACGGATATTGCAGGGCTTTCTTCAGTGGAAATACTCGCATCGCCGCCGCTCGTTTCCAGGTCTTCACGCAAGCTGCGCGAAATGGCCTCAATCAAGGCGATGCGCTCCGCTATTGAAAGCTGTTTGATCTCTTCTAAAAACTGCTCCTCGGTCATGCTCACCTCCCGTCAATCAATTCTAGCGCAATCCAGTATGGCGCGCACGATGTCTGCCTGCCGTCTCAAATCATCAATGAAGGTTTGCGGGAAACGCATGGGTTTATTGTGCCGGGTGAAAGGTTACTGTTTCAACTCGACCACGGTTGCGCCTGCGCCGCCCTGGTCCTGCGGAGCCTGGGCGTAGCGCGAGACGTGCGGGTGGCCGCGCAGGAGTTCTGCGATGGCTTTGCGGAGCGCGCCCGTGCCGTGGCCGTGGACGATGCGTACGTGTTGAAGGCCGTTGATGACGGCGTGGTCCAGGAATTTATCAACCTCGTCTGTGGCTTCATCCGTCGTGCGACCGATGACGTTGAGTTCAGAACTTATCTCCTCGTCGGGCGCGGTGAGACGCACTTCCGTGCCGCGCGAGACGCGTTTGAGCAGGGCGGCGCGTCCGGTCTCGGCTGGCGGCGGCGCGGCCAGGACCAGGTCCAGGTTCGAGACCTTCTCACGAAAGCGCAGGGCTTTAACGCGTACTTCCGCAGAGTCGCCGTGCAGGGCTTCGACCACTCCGACGGAGCCGAAAGAGCGTAGCCGCACCTGGTCCCCGACTTTGATTTCACGAGTCGGAACGCTGCGCGCCGCTTCGTCTTGAGCGGCTGCATCGGATGAAGCGGCGTCAACCAACTGCCCGTCGCGCATGACGCGAACGCCGCGAGGGCGCGCGTGTTCGCTCGTTGATGTTGATGAAGCGGTGGAGGCGCGGGCGGCGCGTTGCGCTTCGCGTTTGAGTTCCGCCGCGCGCTTTTGCGCTTCGCGTTCGACGCGCGCACGCTCTGCGCGGTCCTCTATCTTCGAGACCATCTCGCGCGAACGTTTCTCAAACTCTTCGATGGTCTGTAGGAGTTCACGTTCAAAGCTGGCCGCACGCGCGCTCTCTCTCTTCTGCGCTTCCTGGTCCAGCGACGCATACTTCTCTGCGACCGCCGCGCGTTCCTCTTCCAGCGCGCGCCGTAACGCGACCGACTCCTCAGCCTCGCGTTGAATGGTCCTTAAATACCTGGCCGCGTCGCGCGCGGAGGTGTTGACGTGTTCGCCCGCCGCGCGAACTATGTCGTCAGGAAAGCCGAAGCGACGCGCTATCTCAAGGCCGGATGAAGAGCCTGCTATTCCAACGAGCAACTTGTAGGTCGGCTGCAAAGTCTTCTCGTCAAACTCGACGCTCGCGTTGACGACGGCCTCTTCGTTGGCCGCGTACATCTTGAGGCCGCTATAGTGCGTCGTCGCCAGGACGTGCGCGCCGCACGCGCGGCGAAAATGGTCCACCACCGCGACGCCCAGCGCGGAGCCTTCCTCCGGGTCCGTCCCCGTCCCGACTTCATCGAGCAGGACCAGCGCGGGCGCGTCGCAGAGTTCGAGCATGCGGCTGATGTTGGCGACATGCGCCGTGAAGGTTGAGAGGTTGGCGGCGAGCGATTGATGATCCCCGATGTCCGCGAGCACGGAGGCGTAAAGCGGAATCCTGGCGGAGCGCGCGGGCACGGGCAAGCCTGAGAGGGCCATTAAAGATAGCAGGCCCGTCGTCTTCAAGACGACCGTTTTGCCGCCCGCGTTCGCGCCCGATATGACCATCACGGGATGTTCCTGGTCCAGCGTAAACGAGACGGGCACGACGGAACCGCCGCCGTTCGCGCGCAAGTTTTCTTCGAGCAGAGGATGCCGCGCCTCTTTGAGTTCGAGCCTGCCAGACGTGTCAATGATAGGCACGACGCAACCGAATCTTTGGAGGAAGACGGCCTTCGCTCCTACGAAATCGAGTTCGGCGACCGCCTCCGCCGCCAGTTCGAGCGAAGGCAATTCGCGGCGCAACTCTTCCGTCAAGGTGAAGAGAATTTTGCTTACCTCGCGCTCTTCCGTCTCGCGCAGGGCTTGCAATTCGTTGTTCGCGTCAATGGTCTCCAAAGGTTCTACGAAGATGGTCGCGCCGGATGAAGAGAAGCCGTGCGCGACGCCGCCGACGCGCCCGCGATAATCCGATTTGACGGGAATCACGAAGCGGTCGTTTCTGACCGTCACGAGTTCATCTTGAATCGCCTCGCCCGCGCGGCGCATCAAATTTTCGAGCGAGCGAGTGATGCTCGAACGCAGGCGCGTGATGTCGTGGCGAATGCGCGCGAGTTCCGGGCTGGCGCGATCGTCCAGTTCTCCGCTCGGCAGGATTTTGTTGTTGACGCGCGCGGAGAGGCTGTGCAACTCGCGCGGCAAATCCTGGACCATTTCCCAGAGCACGGGAGAGTTGTCGCGTTCGGCAAGGATAGCCGCGCGCGCGTTGAGCGACTGCTCCGAGAGGCGCGCGAGTTCGAGCATCGCCAAGGGGTCGAGCGTCGCGCCCTCTATGCGCAGCCGCGCGAGAGATTCGGACGGGTCCATTAATTCGGAAAAGGACCAGGACGCGCCGCGCTCGCGCAAGGCCACACACTCCGCGACCGCCGCGAGCGCGCGACGCAGGTTCTCTATCTCATCCATCGGCGCGAGTTTTTCCACGCGCGCGCGCCCGACGGGCGTCTGCGCCCCGCGCCTGACGAGCGCGCGCAATTCGTCATACTCCAATGTAGCGAATGCTTGATCGTGCATGATAGGAAACCTGTTGAACGTCCCTTCTATCCTCTATCTTAACATCAGCAACCGATTTCAGAAGCGACGCCGCCGACGCTCCACGCCCTGCATCGCCGCGTTGAATATCTCTTGAACATCAAGCAAGACGGCCTGCTCTCCATCTTCATATCTGACGACGCCGCGCACCGTCCTCAAGCCTATCTCTCGTCCTGATGATGACGACTCGATCTCGTCCGTGAAAATTTCTACAGCGCGGGGCGCGGCATCCGTAGCGAGCGCGAGTTGCTCATCGCCGCGCAAGGGGATGATGAATGTGTATGAGAGAATAGCTATCCTCTCATGCTCGACGGATGCGGGCGGCTCTGCGAGCAACGCTTGAGCATCCAGGAGCGTGAACATGCGGCCACGTATGCTGACGACGCCGAGCACACCTTGCGGAGCGCGCGGGAGCGGCGTCGGCTTGACCCACGCGACCGCGCCCTGGGCCTCGTCCGCGAAGACGCAAAGCAGTCGCTCGCCCGCTTTAAAGACGAGCAGTTCGCGCCGCTCGCGTTTCTCACTTTCCTGGTCCAATGGACCGGCAACGCTCAGTCCCTTCGCCGTTCCTGCCGTTTGACCTGTGCGCTCCGTCATCTCTTCAAACGCTCCGTGCTATCAAGCTTCTGTCCTCTGCGGTCTCCCTCTGGCCTTTGCTAAAGTGTGGGCCAAATCGCTTGCGAGCGCAAACTGAAAACGCGCGCCAGCACAGGTCGCCGCATAGAGTAAGGCAGAAGCCAGGAGTCAGGAGAAAAGCGATAGCATGCCCTTCATGATGAAGGCTCTGCTCTTACTTCTGACTCCTGGCTTCTGGCTCCTGCTTTCAGTGTGCCAGTTCGGATTCGAGGGGTGCGTCGGATAGCTTGAGATGGGAGTCTGTAAAGATGGGTCGCTCTGTTGAGAGGGAGTTTTGCGAGTTGGATGAGAGCGCGGCGGAGAAGAGTGCGACCGCTTCTCCGAGTAATCTTTGCTGGTCCAGGCTGTATTCGGCGAGCGTGGATGAATAGAGCGTGACGGCCCCGTGCATCTCATCTTCGCTGACGAGCGGGAAGACGGCGAGCGTCTTGTAGGCGGCGAAGGTTTCAGCGAGCGCGGGTGGCAGGTCCAGGCGCGGGTCGGTGTTGCAGAAGGGCTGGCGGTTGGCGAGCGCCCAACCCGTGACGCCTTCGCCGGGCGTCAGTTGACGACCTTCGAGCAGCGCGGCGTGCTGGCCCCTCGCGTGCTCTACGAGGAGGCAGCCCGTCTCACGCGAGATGAAGGTCAGGGCGCATGAATCATAAGAGACAACGTGTTGGAGCCGTTCCGTAAAGATGCTCGCAAGCTCTGCGCGGTCGCGCGCGCCGTTGAGCGACTGGACCAATTCATAGAGCGCGGTCAGTTCCTTGCGCGAGAACTTGAGTTCGGATGCCTGCACGGGCGTTGCGGCTTCCGCGAGGCCAGCCGCAGGGGCGACCTGACGCGCGCTGTCAGTCAACTGTTCGATGGGTTCGATGCCGAACGTCGGGACGGGCACGTCCTTGTGCGCGGCAATCTCCGCTTCAAACTCCGGCAGGTGCGTGATGAACGTGCCGACAACTCGCGGGTCATACTGCAAACCGCTATTGCTCAAAAGAAAATCTATCGCCTCGGCGCGCGTCATGCCTTTACGATACTGGCGGTCTTCGCGCACGGCGTCGAAGCAATCAACGACGGTCAGGACGCGCGCCGTCAGTGGAATCTCTTCGGCCTTCAACCCGTCAGGGTAGCCCTTGCCGTCCCAACGCTCATGATGATGGCGGACAATCGGCACGACCGGGTAAGGGAACTCCACTCGACTCAGAATCTGCGCGCCGATGATGGTGTGCAGTTTCATCTTATCGAACTCGACGGCGGTCAACTTGCCGGGCTTGTTGAGAATGTAATCGGGCACGGCTATCTTGCCTATGTCATGCAGGAGCGCACCGGCCTTGAGGGCTTCAATCTCGACCGCGTTGCAACCCAGGATACGCGCCACGCCCGCCGCGTAAATCTGCACGCGCATGACATGCTCGTGCGTCACTTCATCTTTGGCGTTGATGGCGACGGCGAGGGCTTCAATGGTTTCGCGGTGGGCCTTCTCGCTGATGCTGATGCGTTGCTGCACGCCGTTATGATACTGGCGATGGCCGAAGTAGATGGCGGCGAGAATTGGACCACCAATCACGATGGTCGCCAGCACGTCGTATTGAAAAGCGAAGTACATGAGGCTGGCCGCCGCGCTGGTCGGCAGGACGAGCGGGGCGGCGCACAGAAAGTTGA
>JAXDFO010000171.1:0-2727 GCA_034665545.1 Blastocatellia bacterium | reverse complement strand
GCTTGCGGCTTGGCGTTGCCAGCTTCGTTGGCCTGCGTGCGTTTGGGCGTGTTCTCTGTTTCGCCCTGGGCCATCTTGAGACGCTCGACGCGCGCCGTGATGCGACGGTCAAGGTCCGCAATCTGCTCAGGGTTGAGCCGATAGATGTTCGACTGGTTATGATAGACGCGCGCGCCCGTCACGATGTCCGCCACCTTGAAGCCGAGCCCTTCTGCCTTCTCTATCAACTCCTGAATCGTCATCGAAGGCGGCACGACCGTCAGCCTCTGCGGCTTCTCCTCCAAGACCTCCGGCACGGTCTGCGGCGCGGGCGCTTCCATCGGCAGGTCAGTGCCGGACTCGCGCTTCATGTGGTCCAGAAAATCCTTGAACGTAATATCGCCCGTCATCTCAAAGCCGACCTCGAAAGCGGGGCTGTTGCTCTTGACGACCTGGAAGACGCGCGTAATCTCGCCCTCGCGCTCTTGCAAGGAGACCTCGACCATGATGTCAACGAAATATTCGAGGCCGCTCGCCGTCATCGGCAGCACGCGCCCGACTTCGTTATCTTCCTTCGCCTCTTTCCCTTTCGCGGGAATCTGGTCCACGATAACGACAGACTTGCCGCTCTCTATGCAGAGCTTGCGCAGCACGCCTTGAAGAATCATCTGGTCCGCCGCCAACTCTTCCGCGCTCGGCTGGGCCAGGTGGTCGCCCGTTTTCTCTCTCACCGCCGCGACCATCTCGCTGTGCTTGGCGGAGAAATAAGAGGCCCAGGAATCCAGCGCGAAGCAGCCGTAGTTCTGCTCGCGTCCCTCGCCGCTCAAGGCCCATTCGATAAACTCCGGCAGTTCGTCCGGGTGCTCTATCTCAAGTCCGTCAAAGAGCGCGCCGTTGCCTTTCAGGAGGCGCGACTTACGTTCGACATCAAAGATGCAGAGGCGGCCCAGGCCCGCATCCGACATGCTGCGCACGAAATGGCTCTTGCCGACGCCCGCGCCGCCGCGCACAGCCATCACCAGACGCTGTTGCCGTGGACGACGGCTCAGCGGATTCACTTTCGGTCTTTGTGTAGTATTCATCTCTCTTATTCCTCATGAGCCGGATAGGCTTTGGCTTGTCCAGTATTCTTCGGGAGCACTGGAATCACTCCTCATTCTGAGAGACATTCACGGCCTCTCTGTCTCAACGATGCAACAATGTATCACAACTTCAGCAAGAATGGAACACCCTTTCACACATGAAACGATAAAAAAAGGCACAAGGTCAAAGTAAAAAGGAAGGGGAAGCCAGCTTTTAAATTAAAAGCGGTGGCCGCCTTCCCTTTGCCTTTGACCTTTTTACTTTTGCCTTCTTTAGCTCAGTGCGGTTTGGAGTTTAGCAAGCGCGCCGTCCAGGATGTCGTCTTCGCGGGCGATGCAGAGGCGCATGTAGTTGTCCCAGGTGTCGCTGTCTGTGAACGCGCTGCCAGGCACGGCCCCGACTCCGGCGTCGCGTATGAGCATCTCGTTGAGTTGCATGGCGTCGTCGAAACCTTCGGGGATGCGCGCCCACACGTAGAAGGTAGAGCCTGAATCGTAAATCTGGAATCCGACTTCTCGCAAAGCACGCGTCGCTCGCTCGCGCTTAGCGCGAAAGCGGTCTTTGAGTCTCGAATAGTATTCGGCGTCCGCCATCAGCACTTGCCCCAGCGCGCGTTGGAGCGGCGTCGGCGAACAGACGTAGAAGACGTTGTTGGCGTTGTTGAGTGGACCAATTAAATTGCCCTGGCCGTAGACGTAGCCGAGCCGCCAGCCGGAGATGTTCCACGACTTGGAAAAAGAGTTGACGGTGATGGTGCGCTCCGGCATGCCTTCGAGCGAAGCTATCGAGAGATGCGGTTTATCTCCGACGACGTAATGCTCATAGACTTCATCCGAGATACAAAGCAGGTCCAGTTCCTGGCAGATGACGGCAATCGTTTCCAGTTCCTCACGCGTGAAGACCTTGCCCGTCGGGTTGACGGGAGTGCAAACGATGATGGCGCGCAAGGGAAAGTCCATGCGGTCCTTGAGCGCGCGACATCTGGCGCGCAATTCCTCACGGTCGAGCGCGAGCGTTTCGCCCTGCAAGGAAAAAATTTCCGTGACGCCTCCGAGTTCGTTGACGATGCGGCGGTGATAAGGATAGTAAGGCTCGAAGACGAGCGCGGCTGCGCCTCTCAAATAGGTCTGGGCGATGGCGATGAGCGCGCCCGTCGCGCCCGGAGTGATGAGCAGTTCCAGTGGAGACGCTTGCGGGTCCACCTCGATGCCGTTGAACATCCGAATCTTGTCGGCCACCGCGAGCCGCAGCGCGTTTGTCCCTTCGGCGGGGCTGTAATGGTTCTGGCTGGCGGCGATAAGCTCGGCGGCGGCGCGGGCCAGCGCGGGGTCTATGGCGAGCTCGGATTGGCCCTGGACCAGATTTCCGCTCGGCGGGACGAGCCGCGTAATCAATCGAATGTCAGGTTTGGTTTTAGCAGTTGGAGTAGCCATCGTCTTTCTTTCCTTAGCAGCGTTCCCGCCCTTAATGCGAGCAGGTAATCTAACCGTTGCGAGCCGATTTGTATAGTCCGCAGGAGGCTCCGAATTTTTCGCTCTGCTCTCAAATTCATGTCTTCCACGCGGCCCTCTTTTTCGTTATAGTGTGAGGCGAAATTACTGGTCCAGAACACACTCACGAGAGAAGGAGGAAGACCCCTTTGAAATACATCGTCAGCTTCGACAT
>JAXDFO010000170.1:0-3498 GCA_034665545.1 Blastocatellia bacterium | reverse complement strand
GTCCTCTCCGCGCCTTACGTCGCCCTTGCCAACCTCTACGGCCTCAACGCCGCATTTCCCGACGGGACATACGATCACCAGGGCGAGATAGATATAGAGTCGGGCCTGGCGGCGATACTGATGGCCGCGCTCGCGTGCATCTTTTTTTACATGAGCCGCCTCGTGTTGCCCTTGAGTTGGAGCGTGGTTGTCGCGCTCGGCGGCGCGCTCGGCACGCAGGTTTGGAGCACTGCGTCGAGAGGCATGTGGTCGCATACCTGGGGCATACTGCTGCTCGGCATCGTCATTTACATGTTGCTCGCGCAGGAGACGGGCAGGCGCAGACTCCGGCCCGTGCTGCTCGCCACGCTGCTCTCCTGGATGTACTTCGTGCGTCCGAGCAATAGCATTTTTATCGCGGCCATCAGCGTTTACATCCTTCTCTATAATCGCCCCCTGCTCGCTCGGTACATCATCACGGGCGCGCTCTGGCTGGCGTGCTTCGTCTTCTATTCTTGGCAACATTTCGGTCGCACGCTGCCCAACTACTACCGCGCAAACCGTCTCAAGTTCGATGCTTTCTTCGTAGCCTTTCCGGGCAATCTCATCAGCCCCGCGCGCGGGTTGCTCGTCTACGTGCCGGTGCTTCTCTTCATAGCCTTCCTGCTCGCGCGATACTGGCAAGAGAGACCTTTCAAGCGTCTCACCTGGCTCGCGCTCATCATCGTCGTCGTCAATCTCATCGTCATCTCAGGCTTTCCGCACTGGTGGGGCGGGGCCAGTTACGGGCCGCGCTTCACCACGGACGCCGTGCCCTGGTTCGTGCTGCTCGCCATCATCTCCTTGAAGGCGATGCTGAATTGGAGGGCAGAGCATGAGAAGGAGACTGCGCCTTTGAGTTGGACCATGCAGCTTGTCGCGGGAGCAATCCTGCTCGCCTTGAGCATCTTCATCAACGCGCGCGGCGCGCTCTCAATCAGTACCTGGAAATGGAACGAGCAGCCGAAGGATGTCGTGCTGGTCCAGAAAAAGCTCTGGGACTGGCGGCAGCCGCAATTCCTCGCTGGCCTCATACGGCCTCCTTTGGACCGCGAGTATCCCTTGATTGAAAGCGACACGCGGATAGATTTCACTAAGCCGGAGAGCGATAAATATTTGTGGTATGGATGGAGCGGAGCGGAACCTCGCATGCGCTGGAGCGACCTGGACGAGGCCGCGATGGTCTTCGCGCTGAACCGTGTTGATGATGATGTCTCGCTGCGTATGAAGGTCTCGCCGTTCGTGCCGCGCGGCGTGCATGAGCAGCAGAGATTAAACCTGGAACTTAACGGGCAAAGAGTTCAATCGTTAGTGCTGAATGAAGAGAGGCCATACGACATCTCTCTGACGCTGCCGAAAAATTTACTGCGACGACAAAACGTCCTGACCTTCGGGTTGCCGGATGCCGCGTCGCCGGAATCTCTCAAACTCAGCATTGACCAACGCCCCCTCGGCATCGCTATCGAGTGGATGGAGTTCCGTCTCTCGCCCCGTTGATGTTGGGCCAATCGCTTGAAAGGAGACTTCCTCAAATGATACGACCCTTGCCCTGGTTCGAGCGCGCCTTCTCCTTCGACCTTCCCCTCAAGATGTACCCCAACACCATAGAGCGACTGCGAGGCACGCCCGCGCGCCTGGAAGACAGGCTCATCTCCCTGCCGCGCGAAATGTTGACGAAGCGCGAAGGCGATAATTGGTCCATACAAGAGCACGCGGGACACTTGCTGGACCTGGGGCCGCTGGACCTCGCGCGGCTGGACGATTACGAGTCTGGCAGCCCGCGACTGCGGCCCGCCGACCTTGAAAATCGCCGGACTTACGAGGCGAATCACAACACCGCGACCATCGAAAATATTCTACGTGCCTTTCGCGCGGAGCGCGCAGAGTTTGTGCGAAGGCTCGAAGAGTTTGAAGAGGCTTTCATCGAACGCACCGCCCTGCATGTTCGCTTGAACGTAGAGATGCGCGTCCTGGACTTCGCTTTCTTCATCTCCGAACATGACGACCATCATCTGGCGCGCATGACGGAGTTGCTACAATTGACGACTGGTTGATGAGAGCTATGGGAGAGGTGCGAAAGGTCTTGCTGTCGGGTTGGGGACGCTACCCGCGCGCCCTCTCGTCCGTGGTGTGCCCTTCGAGCTTGACGGAAGTTGCGCCGCCAGCGCAGGGACAGATGATCGCGCACGGGCAGGGTCGAAGTTATGGCGATGCCGCGCTGGTCCATGATGGGTTAGTGATGCTCACGGAGCGATTGGACCGCGTCATCGCTTTCGATGAAGCGACGGGCATCTTGAAAGCAGAGGCGGGCATGACGTTGGAAAGGGTGTTGACAGATTTCGTGTCGAAGGGTTGGTTTCCGCCCGTCACGCCGGGCACGAAGTTCGTCTCGCTCGGCGGTTGTGTGGCGGCAGACGTTCACGGAAAGAATCATCACAGGGACGGCACGTTCGGCTCTTACGTGAGAGAATTGGAGATGGCGATGGCGGATGGAAGCCGCAGGGTCTGTTCGCCGCTTGAGGACGCGGAGTTATTCTGGTCCACCATCGGCGGCATGGGCCTGACGGGCATCATCACCAGAGTGTCGCTCCAACTAATTCAAGTCGAGAGCGCGTACGTTAAAGTTCAGCATCACCGGGCGACGGACCTGGATTGCTCGCTCAGTCTGTTGGAGGACAGCCGGACGGACGACCGTTACACTGTCGCCTGGATAGACTGTCTCGCCGGAGGCAGAGAGTTGGGCCGCAGCGTCTTGATGCGAGGCCATCACGCGACGCGCGCGGAACTGCCCGCGTATGTCAAGGAGCCTTTGCGTCTCAAGACAACGGGGCAGCGCAACCTGCCCTTTGATTTTCCCAACTGGGTCTTGAATTCTTTTGCGATGACGGCCTTCAACAAGCTCTATTACTGGCGGCAGGGCGCGCGTAAAGTTCCCTTCGTTACATCTTGCGAGAGCTTTTTTTATCCGCTCGACATGATTGGCAATTGGAATCGCATGTACGGCAAGCGCGGCTTCGTGCAATATCAATGCGTCTTTCCAACACGAACTGCGCGGCGTGGTTTGCGCATCCTGCTTGAGAAACTGGCCGCGAGCCGCCGCGCCAGTTTTCTCGCCGTCCTCAAAAGATTCGGGCCGGAAGGGCCAGGGCTGCTCTCTTTTCCCATGGAGGGCTACACGCTCTCGCTGGATTTGCCCGTCTCGGACCCGGCGTTGTTTCCTTTTCTGGACCAGCTTGACGAGACGGTTTTAAGAGAAGGCGGGCGCGTCTATCTGGCGAAGGATGCGCGCATGAAGGCGGAAACTTTTGCAGCGATGTACCCGCGCCTGCCCGCCTGGAAGCGCGTCAAGGCGAGCGTTGACCCGCTCAATCGCTTCACCTCCGACCTGGCGCGCAGGCTCGGACTCTGACCCCGTACGAAGAAGACGCGACATGAAACTGCCCGGACAACTTTTGCGTTTGATGCGGCCCCTGCAATGGG
>JAXDFO010000169.1:0-6399 GCA_034665545.1 Blastocatellia bacterium | reverse complement strand
TTCGCAGCGTGTCACTTTCGGAATTCCGAAAATGACACGCATCAATGTTTAGTCTTGCCTCATCCTCATACGAGAGCGCGCACGGAACGGACGCGCCAGGTTTTCCCACGAAGGTTGAGCCGGAAGCTAGTTCGCCCGGTCCCTTAACGTTCTCAACTATCTCAAGCGAGGAACAAGAAGTATGCGACGAAAAAGAAGGAGCGATACCGCCATCGTCTTATCGCTGATGTTCGCGCTGCTTGCCGCCGCGACCCCCGTCACGAGCGCGCAATCCGGCGTCACCGTCACGCTTAAAGACACCTCACTCACCATCCCCGTCGGCAGCAGCCGTCAAATGACCGCGACCGTCACGGGCACTGCTAACACGACCCTCAACTGGTACGTCAACAACATCGCGGGCGGCAACGCCAACGTCGGCACGATAAGCTCAACGGGCAATTACGTCTCGCCCGCGAACATCGCCATCGGAACCACCTTGACCATCAAGGCCACGAGCGCGGCTGACAACACGGCTTCGGCAACATGCGCGATTACTATTCGCAACCAGATTCCGTACATCACTGGCGTCACGCCGAACCCGCTCCCGGCGGGGCCGTTCACGTTGACGGTCAACGGCAGCCGCTACGTGAGCGTGGCGCAGGTGCTCTTGAACAACTCGCCGCTCCAGACCAACTTCGTTTCATCAACTCAACTGACCGCGACCGGCAACTGGAACGGCGGCGGCAGCGCGACCGTCAACGTCGTCAATCCTGGTCCGGGCGCGGTCTCCGTCAACTTCGCGCTCGGCTCTAACCCGACACCTACGCCGACGCCCACGCCGACACCCGCGCCCTCTCCTTCAGTCATCATCATGCCCGCGAGCGCGACTGTTCAGGTGAGCGGCACGCAGCAGTTTCAAGCGACGGTCCAGAGCCTTCCTAACACGCAGGTCAACTGGCTCGTCAACGGCATCGCGGGCGGTGGGCCAACCGTGGGCACGATTAACGCGAGCGGGCTTTACACCGGGCCTGGCGTGATGCCCTTTATGGGAGTCTTGACCGTCACAGCCGTGAGCGCGGCGGACAACACGACGAAGGCCACAGCCAACGTCAACTTGCAAGACCCGCAGTCCGTCACGGTCGGAAGATTCCTTGAGCAAGCGACGTTTGGGCCCACTCCGCAATTAATGGCCCACGTTCGGCAGGTAGGCTTCAACACGTTTCTTGACGAGCAGTTCGCCACGCCCGAATCGCCCTGGCCCGATTACACCTTGCCCGCGACGACGAGAGGCGATGCCGTCAACGCTCTCTTCTACAACGCGGGCGCGGGGCAGGACCAATTAAGACAGCGCACCCTGTACGCCTTGAGCCAGGTCTGGGTCGTCGCGCTCAACAAGAACACCAACGCCGACATGATACTGCCGCACCTGCAAATTCTTTCAAGAAATGCTTTCGGCAACTATCGCACGCTGATGCGCGAGATGACCCTCAGTTCTTCGATGGGCATGTACCTGGACCTCGCCAACAGCATGAAGCCGGGCGGGACCGTCGGCGCGAATGAGAACTACCCGCGCGAGTTGATGCAGCTTTTCACCATCGGCCTCTGGCAACTCAACCCCGACGGCTCTCAAAAATTGGACCAGCAGGGCAACCCTCTCCCGACCTACACGCAGACGGACGTGCAACAACTCGCGCGCGCCCTGACGGGCTGGACCTACCCGACGCCTCCGGGCAAGCAACCCGGAGGTTCCAACTACAACTATCAACCGGGCGTCATGGAAGCGCGGCAGTCAAACCACGACACGACGCAGAAGACATTCCTGGGCCAGACCTTGCCCGCCAACCAGTCCATCACGCAAGACCTGGACGGCGCGCTCGACATCGTCTTCAACCATCCGAACGTTGGCCCATTCGTCGCCACTCGCTTGATACGCGCGCTCGTCACGAGCAACCCAAGCCCCGCTTATATACAGAGGGTCGCGGGTGTCTTCGCAGACAACGGGCAGGGCGTGCGCGGCGATATGCAGGCGGTCGTGCGGGCGATATTAATGGACCAGGAAGCGAGAAACGACCAGCCTCCGCCGAACTTCGGAAAACTGCGCAGCCCTATGCTCTACGCGCTCTCGCTGATGCGAGCCTTGCAAGCCGCGATACCGCAGCAGAACCAGTCGGCCTATCTCTACTACAGTTTCGGTGAAGGGATGCTCGACCCCGCTTCGGTCTTCGGCCACTACTCGCCGCTCTACAGGATTCCGAAGACGACTCTCTCCGGGCCGGAGTTTCAAATCTACTCTCCGACCGAAGCGGTCAACCGTGGCAACTATATTTACCAGGAACTGAGCCTCTATCACGGCGGCGCATTCGACATCACGCCCTTCGTCAACATCGCGTCCGACCCGGTCCAATTAGTCAACGCCGTGGACAACGCGCTCTTGATGGGCCGCATGTCCGCGCAGACGCGCGCCTCCATCTACAAGGCGTTGCAGGCTTCAAGCGACAATCGCATGCGCGCGTTGACGGCTCTCTACCTGACGGCCATGAGCGGCGAATATCTGGTCCAGCACTGACGGCTCCCACGGAGGAATTAAAACGATGAATCAGCAACACGAAATCTCTCGTCGAGGCTTTTTGCAACTGGGCCTGACGACGGGCGCGTTCGCCGCCCTCTCCAACTTGAACATCGCGCGCGCCGCTTCATACGCCAACGCCACTGACTACAAGGCGCTCGTTTGTATCTTCCTGTTCGGCGGCAACGACGGGCACAACACCATCGTGCCCCTGGCGACGAACCAGTACAACAACTACAAGGCGGCGCGCGCTGGCCTCGCGCTCCCGCCGAACCAGTTGCTCGCCGTCAACACCTCTAACAACACGCCCTACGGCTTTCACTACGGGCTGCCGGAATTGCAGGCTCTTTATAATCAGAGCAAGCTCGCGGTCCTCGCCAACACGGGCATGCTCGTGCGCCCTCTGACGCGCCAGCAATTCCTTTCGCCCAACCCGTCTGTGCCGACCAACCTCTTCTCGCACGCGGATCAGGTGGTGCAGATGCAGACGGGCGCGCCGAACAGTTCGACGGGCACGGGCTGGGGCGGGCGCACCGCAGACTTGATGCAGCAACTAAACGCCACGGCCAAATTTCCGACCTCCATCTCGATGACCGGTACGGCTCTCTTCTGCGCCGGAAATCTGGTCCAATCGGCGAGCCTTCAACCCAACAATTTTATGGACCAGTATGCGATGAGCTTCTGGCCGCAGACGGCGGCGGACGCGCGCGCGTTGGGCCAGAAGGAGATAGTCACGACGGCGAGCGGCAATCAGATGGTTGACGCGGCGAACAAGGTGATGGCGGACGCGCTCGCGCTCAACCCTATGTTGAAGAACGCGGCGAACGCGGGGAACTTCAACACGCAGTTTCCGCAAACCGGTCTGGGCGACCAACTCAAGGCAGTGGCGCAGATGATTAGCCTGCGCTCGCAGTTGGGAGTCAGCCGTCAGGTCTTCTTCTGTAGCCTGGGCGGGTTCGACCTGCATAGCAGTCAGAGTTGGATGCACTGGAATCTGTTGCAGCAGTTGAGCCAGGCGATGAACGCTTTCTACAGCGCGACCGTGGAGATGCAGATAGCGGACTCTGTGACATCCTTCACCCTGTCGGATTTTGGGCGCACGCTGCAACCCGGCGGGACGGGCTCTGACCACGGCTGGGGCAGCCACTATCTCATCATGGGCGGCGCGGTAAAGGGCGGCGACGTGTACGGCCCTTTCCCTCAACTCATACTCAGTGGACCCGACGACGCAAACACGCGCGGCGTCCTCATCCCTACAACATCCATCGCGCAGTATGGCTCGACCTTAGCGAAGTGGTTCGGCGCGACGGACACGGAATTGGACCAGATATTCCCGACCCTCTCAAACTTCCCCGCGCGTGACCTCGGCTTCATGCTGTGACACGCTCGTTAAATAATCTCAATCAGGATGACAAAGCGGTTGCCCGGAACATCATTCGGGCAACCGCTTTGTGATACATCGTGACCGTTTCACAACGGTTCTTATTCTCCTTACATAACTATTACAAACGCGCTGCACATCTCCTGTTAGCATGGACCATCTAATTAAACGAATTAGTTAGTTATCATCTGGCGAGTGGGGGGCATGATAATGGGAGATATGCAAACAAAAGTTCTGAGCGGGCCGAGGGCGCGGCAGGTCAACTGGGAGACTATCATCACGGTGGTCATCTTTCACATCGGAGCGATTGCTGCTCTCTTCATGTTTAGCTGGACGGCTTTGATAGTTTCGCTGGTCCTGTTATGGGTGGCGGGCAGTCTGGGCATCGGCATGGGTTATCATCGCCTGCTGACGCACAGAGGCTACAAGACGCCGAAGTGGGTCGAGTATGTGCTGACGGTCTTCGCCACGCTGACGTTGGAGAGCGGGCCGCTACAGTGGGTCACGACGCACAGGATTCATCACGCGCACACGGAGGGACCGGGAGACCCGCACACTCCGCGCGAGGGAACGTGGTGGGCCCATGTGGGCTGGATTTTCACAGGCCCCGCGCAGAAGCATGACAGGGCCACTATGGAGCGTTACGCGCCCGACCTGCTCAAGGACCGCTTTCATGTCTGGCTTTCGCAGTGGTACTACGTGCCGCTCATCGTGCTCGGCCTGAGCCTGCTCGTCTTCGGCGGCTGGTCCGTCTTCATGTGGGGCATCTTCCTGCGCACGGTCTTCGGGTTGCACAGCACCTGGCTCGTCAATTCGGCGACGCACATGTGGGGCACGCGCCGCTTCAAGACCGAAGATGATTCGACCAATAATCTTCTCATCGCGCTCCTGACCTTCGGCGAAGGATGGCATAACAACCATCACGCGCACCCGACCGCCGCGCGACACGGCCTCGCCTGGTACGAGATTGATGTCAACTGGTGGGGCATACGCATGCTCCAATTCCTGGGCCTCGCACGCTCCATCAAACTCGTCAGCCCGGCCATCATACGCGCGGCCTCTGCGCCCGTTGATGAGGAGCAATTGGGAGTGCTCAGGAAAGTGGCTTGATGTAAGATATGATTAAAGCCACATGCGATTTAAGGGTCGCCGTAAATCTATCGTCTTCTTTATCACGTTGGGCGCGTGCCTGGTCGGGCTTGCGCTCGCGCTCAACGTTAGCTGGGTGCTGCTCAACTGGCGCAAAGTAGCATGGCTGGTCCTGGGGCTGATTTTCTTCAGCGCGATTATCGCCGGACTCATCCTCAACACGATTTTTCTGGTCCGCGAAATCCGCCGCAACGAGCAGCACGACGCTTTCATCAACGCCGTCTCGCATGAACTCAAGACCCCCATCGCGTCCATACGTCTCTACCTACAGACCCTCAAGCGACACACTGTAGAGCCTGAAAAGCAACGCGAGTTTTACGACATCATGCTCGCGGACACGGATCGCCTGCTCCGCACGGTGGAACAAGTGCTGCGCGCGGGGCAGACCTCTCATCGCCGCTTTCACAGCCACGATGAATTGATAGACCTGCCGTTGATGACACGCTCCTGCCTTGAACTGGCGCGCACGCATTACCCGCATCTCCCCGAAAACTCTTTTCACTACGCAGAGACCTTCGAGGAAGGCGAGAAGGCTCTCGTCAAAGGCAACTCGGACGATTTGCGCATCGCCATCGCCAACGTGATTGATAACGCCGTCAAGTATTCCAAGGATGATGTGCATGTCTCTGTGGATGTCGAGGCGGTCGAAGATAAAAGATTACTGGTCCGCGTGCGTGACCAGGGCGTGGGCATTCCTCGTCGTGAGTTGAAGCACATCTTCAAACGCTTTTACCGCGTGCCCGGTCGTCTCATGGCGCAAATCAAGGGCACGGGCCTCGGCCTCTTCATCGTCCAGGCGATTATCAAGGCGCACGGCGGGAGCATCAACGCGGAGAGCGAGGGCGAAGGGAAGGGCAGCACCTTCACCATCAGATTGCCGAGGGCCGAAGGATGAACGGCGCGCGCATACTCGTCGTTGAGGATGAAGAGCATCTGGCAACGGGCCTCCGCTTCAACCTCGAAGCCGAAGGCTATCAGGTTGAGATAGCCCCGGACGGGCAGACCGCGTTGGACCAATTACTCGGCGGCGCATCATCGTTCGACCTGGTGATTCTGGATGTGATGCTGCCGGGCAAGGACGGCTTCGAGGTCGCAAAGGAATTGCGCGAGGCTGGCAAGTATGTGCCGGTGTTGATGCTGACGGCGCGCGGGCGTCCGGAAGATGTGCTGCTCGGCTTTGAAGCGGGCGCGGACGATTACTTGCCGAAGCCCTTTGAACTCTCCATCCTGCTGGCGCGTCTTCACGGATTGCTGCGACGGCGCGTCTGGTTCGACCAGAGCCAGCCGCAACCGGCGCAGGAGGAAGCAGAGACTAAAAAAGAGC
>JAXDFO010000168.1:0-7533 GCA_034665545.1 Blastocatellia bacterium | reverse complement strand
GAAGAGATGAACGAAGAGACTCGCCGCCGGTTAAGACGGCGAGCGCTGAAGGGCAAAAGATGAAAAGGTTCGGGTGGCGAGAATGGGTGGTGTTGTTAGCATTTCTCTTAACCCTCACCATCACCGGCCTCTTTGTCGCGCGCACCGTCCGCCGTGCCGTCTACTGGCACAATCATCAAGACGAGCCTATACGCCCCTGGATGAATGTGCTCTACGTTTCGCATTCCTATAGAGTGCCGCCGCATGTTCTTTACCAGGCCATAGGGTTGTCGCCCTACCCGCCTCCTGACAGGCGACCGCTTCAGAAGATAGCTGACGAACAACACCGGCCCGTCTCCGATTTAATCAAGGAGCTGGAGAACGCCATCACGCACGCGCGGCCTCCGTATCCGCCACCGCCGCCACCGCCTCATCCGAATGATAGAGGTGGGTCGCCATGAGCACGACCGAGTATCTGCTCAGCCTGCTCTCACTCTATGGCGTGCCCGCTCTCTCCGCAGTCCTGCTGGTCGGGTGTATAGGCTTGCCCATGCCCGCGAGCCTGATGCTGATGGCCGCAGGCTCTTTCGTGGAGCAGGGCGAGCTAAAATCCTGGCAGGTGATAGGCACGGCCATCGGCGCGTCAATCGCGGGCGACAACATAGGGTATGCGATTGGACGTTGGGGCGGGCATCGCTTGATACGTCGCGTGGGCGGTTGGATAGGTGGCGAGAGTAAACTGCGGCGGGCTGAAAATTGGACCAGGCGTTGGGGCGGGACCGGGGTCTTCCTGACGCGCTGGCTGCTGACGCCGCTCGGCCCTCTGGTCAACCTGACGAGCGGCATCGCGGAATATCCGTGGCCGCGCTTTCTCATCTTCGGCGCGGCGGGCGAAGCGGTCTGGGTCGTGCTCTATGTGATGTTAGGGAAAATCTTCAGCAATCGTGTGCAGGCGTTGAGCGAGGTGCTGGGAGATTTCACCTGGGTGCTGGTCGGTCTCTTCGTCGCAATCGTTCTCGGTTGGAAGTTGATGAAATACTTGCGTGCGCCCGCATCGAAGCAAGCGGAAGAGTGAAGCCATTCATATTCATGACCTGAGGGGAAGCCTTATCTCTACGATGAGACCGCCATCGGGCGCATTGGCCGCCTTGATGGTTCCGTCGTGAAGGAAGACGGCGCGGGCGGCAATCGCCAGGCCGAGGCCCGTGCCGCCGGTCTGACGGTCGCGCGCATCTTCGACTCTATAAAAGGGACGAAAGATTTCGGCTATGGATTCTTGCGGGACGCCCGCCCCGTGGTCGCGCACGTTGATGAGAGCAGAGCTTTTACCATCTGCATCTTCACAACTGAGCTTGATTTCAACCTCTGTGCCTTCGGCTGTGTAATGCACAGCGTTGCGGACCACGTTCTCGACCGCGCTCCTCAGTAGTTCAAAGACGCCGTTCACAGTGCAGTCTTCGCAGGTGATAATCCGCACCGAACGATTGCGGCTGCGCGCTTCAAAGTCAGCATCACCGGCGACATTCTGGACCAGCGCGCAGAGGTCAATGCGCACATCTTCCAGCTTGCCTGCGCCGCTCTCGACGCGGGAGAGCGTGAGCAGTTGCCCGATCATCTCGTTGATGCTCTGGGCCTCACGCCCGATGCGGTCAAGCCCCGTAGAGACTTCGGGACCGGCGCGTCGCCGGACCAGTTCGAGAGCGACGCCGAGGCGCGTGAGCGGCGAGCGCAGTTCATGCGAGATGTCGCGCAGCAATCTTCTTTGCAACTCGACGAGGGATTCGATGCGCTCCGCCATCAAGTTGAAATCGCGTCCGAGGTAGCCTATCTCGTCGCGCCGCGCGCTCAAACCGTGGCTCACGCGCGCGGACAGGTTGCCGCCCGCCAACTCCTGCGTCGTATTGCGAAGTTTGACAATCGGAGTCGTCAAGTATCTGGCGAGCAGGTAGCAAAAGAGCGCGCCGATGAGTAAGACGGGAAGCAGGCGTTGGCCCAACAGGCGCAGGCCGAAGAGAAACGAGCCGGGTTCACCGAGGCGCGGCGGCGGTCTGGGAAAGTCCGGCCTGGGCAATTCTCCGACGAGAATGTATGACGCGCCGCCGGGCGTATGAACTAATTGAGCCGCGAACGGCTGTTGCTGATGCCTTTGATAAGCGAAGACGAACGGCGCGCTCTCGGTGACTCGCTTCGATAGCTCCTTTGCGTCTTCGGGAACAGTGCGACCCGCGACCTCTTCACCGCGCGCATCCAAAACCATCGCGCGAATGCGCGACGCGCGTTCGATTCGCTCCAGGTACGCGGCCAGCGCGCCCTGTCCATCTCTTTCCAGAATCTCGGCGGCGGTCTGCGCGTAGACGCCGAACATGGGAGCCATCGGACTGGAACGCGGAGGTTGCGACTGTCGTTCGGTGACGACTCCTATGACGAAGGAGCCCACGTTGACCAGCACCATCGCCAGCCCGAACCAGAGAAAGATTTTCAGAAAGAGACTACGCATCCGGCCTTTGTTTATCCTCCGCGTCATCCGTTGAGAGATGGACGCGGGCCATTCTACCCGAATTGCGATTTTCCGTGTGTAAAGAAGTCGTCAAGACGATGGCCCGCGCGCTTTACAAAACTTTACATTACGTTGACGAACTCTTTACGTCTCCGGGTCCAACTTATGCGTCAAAATAGAGACCGAAGATGATTCAGGGTGTTCCGTAGAATTGAACTTTAAAGACTGAACGAGGAGACCGAAGATGAAATTAAATTGGAAGAAGATGAGCGGCGTGATTGCCATTGTCGGCGTGCTCTTGTTGGCGCTGGCGATGGTCGCGTTTTCGCAGGACGGCCCGCCACGCGGCGGCAGAGGAGAATTTCACGGCGGACCCGGCGGCCCGCGTGATGGATTGGGGCCTTTGGGGCGTGACCTCAACCTGACGGATGACCAGAAGGCGCAGATTAAGAAGATTCAGGAGAGCTTCGAGGAGAGCACGAAGACGCTGCGCGAACAGGCGCGCGCACAGCATGAGAGCCAACCCGATCCTTTGAGCGGCGGCGCATTCGATGAAGCTGCCGTGAGAGCGGCGGCAGAAGCGCATGCCAAGATACAGGTCGAGTTGGAAGTGGCGCACGCGCGGATGATGTCGCAGATTTTCGCCGTCCTGACGACGGAGCAGAAGACCAAGCTCGCGGCCAAGCGGCAGGAGTTCGAGCAGAGGCGTCAGGAGAGGCGTCCGCCGCCGGATGATGCTCCGAGCAATTAACCTTATTCCGTAAATCGTCCGGGACGATTTAACACCTGGCAGGTCCAATTAATGATGAAGGGGAGGGCGATTATCTCTGCTCTCCCCTTCATCATTAACTTCTTGAACAATGTTCGGTAGGGAGTTTGAGTTATATGAGACAGGCAGCAACCGTCTTGATTTTTCTCTTCGCGCTGGCCTGCGCGCAGGGTACAGCGTTGGCCCAGTCCGGGCGCAATCGAGCTCCGCAAGGCGCGGATGGCAACGGCACGAATCGCGCCAATTCCTCTTCGCCCGATTCTGCTACGAGCGGCTCTTCTCGTGAAGATGGAGCGGTCGCTCCGAACGTCAACCAGCGCGAAGAAGTTGCTGGCGATGTGCTTCGCGTTGACACTTCGCTCGTCACCGTGCCCGTCAGCGTGATGGACCGCGATGGCAAGTATATTCCGAGCCTGGGACGCGAGGACTTTCATATCTTTGAAGATGGAGTCGAACAAAGAATCGCTTACTTCGCCACCGTTGACCAACCCTTCACCGTCGCGCTTCTCATGGACACCAGCCGCTCCACCAATTTCAAACTCGAAGATATACAGGACGCGGCCATCGCCTTCGTCAAACAACTCAAGACCGAAGACCGCGTGATGGTCATCTCCTTCGACGATAAAATAAATGTCCTGGTCAAGCCGACGGACGACCGCGACGAATTGATAAGGGCCATCCGGCGCACGCGCACGGGAGGCGGCACGCGCCTTTATGATGCCGTTGACCAGGTTATCAAGCAGCATCTCAAGGGCATTACGGGGCGCAAGGCCATCGTCTTATTCACAGACGGAGTTGACACGACGAGTCGCCGTGCTACATACGAGAGCACCATCCGGGAGGCAGAAGAGTTTGACGCGATCGCTTATTCCGTCGCGTACGATACTTCCGATGCGGTTGGAAATGGCCCCGGACAATCGCAACGCTTGCCCTTGCCGGGAGGTCGCGGCGGCATCATCTTCGGCAGCCCGTTTCCTCGTTGGCCCATGCCGGGGCCGGGCGGGGGAAGGGGAGGCAGAGGCGGCGGTGGTCCGGGCGGCGGCTCGAACGATGAGGACTACAGGCGCGCGAACCAGTACCTTCATGACCTGGCGGATAAGACGGGCGGGCGATATTATCGTGGAGATTCTCTGCAAAATATCTCGGATGCGTTCGCGCAGATAGCGGACGAGTTGCGACGGCAGTACAGTCTGGGCTATTACCCGAAGACTATGGCGGAGGCGGGCCAGCGTCGTCAGATTAAGGTGCGCGTCAATCAGCCCAACATGGTGGTGAAGGCGCGCGACAGCTACATCTATTCGCAAAAGAAGGCGGACACCACAGAGGCCAACCAGCAGCAGCTATCAACGCCGAACACGCAGGGCAATCATCTCAATAAAGCGGGCACGCGCTGAACAGACTCAGACGCGCTTTAGTAGTGTCAATGTGAATTGAGCGTTATGAAAGCAGCGTTCACCACCACCGCAGAAGCAGAGGACACAGGGTTAGCACAGAGGCTTGAATATCATTAAATCTCTGTGCCCGCCCTGTGCCCTCTTGCGTCTCTTTCGCTCAGAACGGCGCGGATGAGAGCAGGCGTCGCGCGTAGACATCCCAGAGCCTGCCGAAATAGAAGAGGCCGAAACGTGTGAGCGCGGAAGTGCGGTCAGCGAGCGTTGGCCCATCCGCGTGGAACGTCGCCAGTTGTTTGAGAGAGCCGATCATGCTGGCGCGCAGGATACCGCTTGCGATTGCTTCGGAGGTCGAGTCCTCATCTTTCGTCAACATGCCAGGGTAAATCTGCATGAACATGGTCGAAGTGTCGCTCAGGAAATCCAGTCCGGGGTCATCTCGCAGGTCTTTGAACCCGCTCAACGTCAGAGCGTTGCCGCTCGCATCGTTGAAGAAGATGCGATAAATAACTTTCTTGTGGGTCGGGTCTCCTTCATCAACGAAGATGTTGAAAGAGCCGCTATTGAACGGCAGTCGCCCGCCGAGGCGTTCGCAAATGATGAAGCCTTCGATTGATGCCAAGTGCTCCGGCGTGGTGATGAAACGGTTGACTCCGTTGATGTGGATGGTCATGTGCGCCTCGAAGCGGTCCTCGTCCGCCTGCCCCTTTTCAAAACCATCCTGATAGCCGGTCGAGCCGAAACCGGCGAAGCCTTTCATCACCTCCGTAAACCGCAGGCTCGTCTGCGCCGTGTGGACTTCCGTAGGATAATCGCCCCCGCGTTGATAGCTCACTTCGTTAGCCTCACACCATGCGCGGGCGGCTTCGACGCCACGGTTGACGGCCTCGGCTGCGCGGTCCTTGCTGAAGTTGAGCAGGTAGTGAAGCGGGACTTCCGCCTTCAACTCGCGCACCATAATGTGCCGGTCGAATTCGCCATGCGCGCCGCTCGCTATAGCATCGTTGTTGCGCTCTATGCGCGCGAGGATCTGCTTGTAGGCGTTGTTCGTGGTCGCCTCGAAGATGCCGAAGAAGTTGCCGACGAAACCGTCTTGCCATTCGCCGCGCTGGCTCGTGGTCCAGATAATCCACAACTCATCCGCGCCGCGACGGATGGCCTCCTCTATATTGCTGGCGGTGTTGAAGACGGCGTCTATGTAAGTGTCGCCGCCGACGCGCACGGGCGGAAACCACATCGGCAGCGAGGCCGTGGCGACGAGGAAATCTTCCGTCATCTCAGGCGGCGTCAAGGGGCGTAGCTCGTGCCTGGAAAAGTTGTAGACGTTGAAGGTCGCCTCGCGGGAACTGGCGCGAATCTTTTCCCAGTCGAGACCCCAGGCCGGAAAGACTTTATGACGGTAGGCGTCGAGCTCAAAGAGCGACTCGGCGTAGATGAGCCGCGCGAGTTGCGACCAGTTGACATCAACGCCGCCGAGAGGGTCCAGGTTGCGCCAGTTGTCTGCTATCTGCCTGCCGCTCATCCCCTGCGTCCACATCGCCAGGTTGAAGCAGGCCGCGCTCACTCCATCGGCGTGGTCGAAGGCGATGCCCGCTTCATCCAGCCACACCTGTAACACGCCAGCCTGGAAGGCTATCTTCACGCCTCCCCCGGCGAGCATCAATGAACGCTTCGGCATCAGGGCTTCCTCCTGCTGAATCTCAATCAATCCATAATTCCGAATCGCTCAAGAGAGTCTCTCTTGAAGGGCGATGTGCGTAAGGAACCTAAGATGTCGGGGAACTCCGTAATGTTATAAATGGTCCTGTCGGGTTGCCACGCGTTGTCAGTTGGTTTCATGCTGGAGCCTTCGCCGCGATTGACCCACACTGTCAGCATTCCGAGTTTATTGCCCGCCTGTATCTCGTGGTCCAACCGGTTGCCGACGACCAGCGAACTGCGGCGCAAGGCATCGGGCACTAAGGAAGCAAGCAAACTTTCCTTATCTCTGTTAGAGCCTGAGCCGACGATGATTTGATGGAAGAGGTCGCGGATATTGAGAAAATCAATCTTCGCATTCTGAAGATCGGCAGGGCCGACGGTTAAGAGGTACAGGGTAAATTCTTTCCGCAACTCCTTGAGCATGCGTTTGACCTGTTCGACCTGCGTGTCCGTAGCAATCTGGCTGACCAGGCTCTTCATGGCCTGCCCGCTGCAAGCCTGCGACATAAAATCCTGTCGCGCTTCAATGGCCTTCGCCGCCAGAGGGAACTGTTGAAGGACCGCCGCCTCTATGCCTTCCGGGTCGCTGCGTCTGAGCCGCAGCAACATCTCTTCCAGGTAAGCAGCGTCAACATCTCCCATGCCGGTATTGACCATGATTTGCGCGGCCTGCTGTTCCAGGTCGGTTATCAGGCAATCAAACGTATTGATGAGAGTATCATCAAGGTCGAAGATGATAGTCTTCAATCTGGGCTCGCCCGCGATGTAAGGCGTGATGGTGTACGTCTTCGGCAGTCCGTGGTCACAGCCTTCGCAGGGCCGGTTTAATTCGCATGCTTCCCAATGCGACCCCGCGTGCTTATAAATAGATTTCTCGTTGAGCAGTATCTCGACGATTTCAGTCTGGTCAATCCAGTTTCTTTTGACATCACTGGCGACAACTATCTCCATAGAGTCATCGCGGTTCAGGGTGGACGGCAACAGCGCGCCCAGGCTCAATGGTTCATGCGGGTCTTTCATCAAAGCCATCGCCGCGCCCTCCGTCCCATGACCTTTGACTCCCGCGATGGTAATGACGCGCCGACGGCTGCCGTGGACGTGTAGCATATTGCTCGTGATGAGCCCATAATCACGAGCCACATATTCGGAAGGCAGGTCTTCAAGCAACTGCGGATCGCGCTGCGGCATTTTCCCGC
>JAXDFO010000167.1:0-8782 GCA_034665545.1 Blastocatellia bacterium | reverse complement strand
CCATCGTAGCGAATCATTCTTAAAGCTATCAAGGTCATTTATATCTACATCTTTGTAAGCTCTTGACCGATGCAAGACTTCAGCGATTTGTATTGGTTTATACATGTCGCCGCGCGCTTTTTTAATTATTGAATCGAGCCGCTCTTTTGCTTCTTCGACCTTTGAACTGCTACTCATGCTCTTACACCTTCTTGCTCGTTAAGCACGGTTTTGGTTTTCCGGGCGCAAATAACCGGAGATAATTTTATGCCGTGTTCCCAAAATCGAACCACTCACCAGCCTGCACGATTAAGCGTCGCCCATTTTTTTTGCGCGCGCCATATTCCTTGCCGCTTTGGCATCCCAATAAGTTTGTGAGGTGCTCGGTCTGCGGTAATGCTTGGGTCAGCTATGCCAAAAGCATCCGTCAATAGAACCCTCACAAGTACCATTCAATTTTCATCGTCAGAAATCCCGCTTATCATTACACTCATTTGTAGCTATTCAAATCAACTGAAACTTGTCTGATTATTTTTGAGAACAAGAAACCATCAATTAAAGATATGGAAGGTTTGACCGGATGTTCAGCTTCCCGTATTGCCGCTTTGGTGAAATGGCTGGTTGTAACAAACACACTCTTTGCTGTCGTGTTTAATGCTCCGCGAAAGCTGTTGATTTCGACACTGCCAACAGAATGCCGCCAGCGTTTGACTTGGAATTGAACGTGAGTTTTCGAGAAGAAATAATCCGAATCTGAAACATAGGCGTTTACGTCAATGCCTCCGTCTTGTGAAGCCGACGTAACTGATACATTCTTAAATCCGTGAGCTTCAATGACATCTCTTACGAGATGCTCAAACCGATATGGATTGATTTGAAGAAGTTGAATGCGAAGCTCTTCCGTCTCGTAATTTGGCGGTTCTTGACCCTCCGACCCTGGAAGCTTAAGCGGGACAACTTCTCTTTCTTCAACATTGATTCTTCTTGATTCTTCAAAAAACGTGCTGGTTAACTCTTTAGCCTTCTCAAGAGGCACAACGGGAATTTCACTATGGATGCGGAACTCAAAAATCCAAACCGTTCTTAATATATTCTTCTTGTCTATTTGATACTCCTGATAATGCCGAAGCAATTCAAGTAATCCCAAGAAAGTGTAAACCTGTCGCCCTTCATTGGAAAAACAATAAAAGGGAATGGGATTCGAGTATTGCTCGATGATTCGTTTATTTCTTCCGGTAATAGTTTGGTCGCCTGTTCTACCTTGTGCAGTATAAATCAACACATCTTTTTCTATTCTGTCATGGTAAGGATTCTCGCTAATATTCTTTTCGTAAGTTTGCGCGGTAGTGAAAATTGCTAAATGCTGCAAATTCTTTCTCGCATCCACAGAAGGTCTAACGCCGCCGAGATTCTCAACGTTGAGAGCAAAGCAAATCTGGTCATTAGTATATTTCTTGCCAATGACAAACTCAATCACCACAAATATTCCCCGCCCGTCTTATACATCTTAAAACTATGACACCGAATTTCAAGCTTCTATCTCCACACGGTAGTCTTCGATGACGGGATTGGACAAGACTTCGCGCGCCATGCGTTGGGCGGTCTCGCGGGCCGCAGCGGGGTCGAGCGCGTTGTCGAGGGCGATCTCGAAATATTTGCCCTGGCGCACGTCCGAGATGCCGCCGTATCCGAGCAGTTGCACGGAATGCTGTATGGCCTTGCCCTGCGGGTCAAGGACGCCTGCTTTGAGTGTGACGTAAACTTTCGCTTTCATCAAGTCTCCCTTTTTAGTATTGCTTAACGGCGGTCATTATCATAACATCGCGGCTCTGTTCTTGGCTTCTACCAACACATTTCATCGAGAGGAACATTTTTTCGCATGTCCAACCAGTATCCACCGCCCAGTCCGCCGCCGACAGGCTACGGTTCGCCCTATGGTTCACCGCAGATGAGCAATCCCTTAACGCCGCCGGGAGGAACGGGGCCGGGGGGCGGCAAGACGAGTCTCGGCCTCGATTCCAACGTCGGAGCGATGCTCAGCTATCTGGGCAACCTGCTCTGCTGCGTCGGGGGTATCATTCTGAGCATTATCTTTCTCGTCACTGAGAAAGATAACAGGTTCGTTAAATTTCATGCTATTCAATCGCTGCTCGTGTCGGGAGCGGGAATAGGCGTCGGCGTCATCCTGCGCGTGATGGGCCTCATTCTCGGATCGGTAGGCATGGGATTCGTGTTGCTCGGTCTCAACATCATCGTTCTGGTGGTCTTCCTGGCAATCTGGATTCTCGCCGGAGTCAAAGCCTACCAGGGCGAATGGTTCAAGCTGCCCGTGATAGGCGACATCGCGGAGAACATGACTAACAAGTAGAACGGTGACGGGTGACGAGGCAAGGACGAGTCCCGGCTCGCGCGCCCGTCACCCATGACTCATAGCTTAAGAGCTTATCTCTCAGTCTCCACTCTGCTCAAAAACTCGCGCGAAGATGGCGTCCACGTGGCGCAGGTACGTCTCCGGCGAGAAGACGCGCGCTATCTCTTCCGGCGAGAGGTGGCTTGAAATGTCGGCGTCGGCGGCGACCAGTTCTTGAAAGTCGCCGCCTTCGTCCCAGACCTTCATCGCATTGCGCTGGACCCATTCGTAGGCCGCCTCGCGCGAAGCCCCAGCGCGCGCCAGCGCGAGCAGCAGTTGCCCGCTAAAGACCAGCCCGCGCGTCATCTGCAAATTCGCCAGCATCCTCTCCGGGTAGACTTCCAGGCCATCGAAGAGCGAGGCCGCCTTCTGCAACATGTAGTCGAGCGCGATGGAAGAATCCGGCAATACCACGCGCTCCGCAGAAGAATGAGAGATGTCGCGTTCGTGCCAGAGCGCGACGGATTCCAGGCCCACTATAGAGTTGGCCCGCACGATGCGCGCCAGCCCGCAGAGCCGCTCCGACAAGATAGGGTTGCGCTTGTGCGGCATCGCGCTTGAGCCTTTCTGGCCGCGCTTGAAACGCTCCTGCGCTTCCCTCACCTCCGTGCGCTGCCAGTGCCTGACCTGCAAGGCAAACTTATCCAGCGACGACGCGATGATGGCGAGCATGCACAAGTATTCCGCGTAACGGTCGCGCTGTATGACCTGCGTCGAAACGGGCGCGGGCCGCAGGCCGAGCCGCTCGCAGACACGCTCTTCCACCTGCGGGTCGAGGTGCGCGAACGCGCCGACCGCGCCGCTTATCTTCCCGACCGAGATGGTCTCTTTGGCGCGCAGCAGTCGTTCACGATTGCGCCGCATCTCGTTGTGCCAGAGCGCGAAGGTCAAGCCGAAGGAGGTCGGCTCGGCATGCACGCCGTGCGTGCGTCCCACCTGCGGGGTGCGTTTGAACTCAAGCGCGCGACGTTTCAGGACCAACATCAGAGAGTCAACTTTTCCCAGCAGCAGATCGCACGCATCGCGCAAGAGAAGCGCGTTCGCCGTGTCCACCACGTCCGATGAAGTGAGACCGTAATGCACGAAGCGCGCGGCCTCCCCGATGTTTTCCGCGAGGTTCGTCGTGAAGGCTATCACGTCATGATCGGTCGTCTTCTCAATCTCGTTAATGCGCTCGACCGTGAAGGCTGCGCGACGCTTAATCTCTTCCAGGGCTTCGCGCGGAATCGTCCCCATCTCCGCGTGGACCTCGCACACGGCCAACTCCACATCCAGCCATTTCTGAAACTTATTCTGCTCGGACCAGAGCGCGCCCATTTCGGGCAATGTGTATCTTTCAATCATAAGCAGAGTGTGCCGAATGATGAGCGATGAGAGATATGCTATTGCTCATGCGCGCCCACCGGTTTATTTCAAAGCATTCGAGTTGACGAAATAGCTTGCTAACTGCCATTGGCCGCCGCGTTCGACGAGGGTGAATGTTTCCATGCCTTCGCCGCGCTCGAAGGTGGTGTAGTAAGTGACGACGAGCGTGTGGCCCGGCAGCGTGCCGCCGGTTGACTCCGCTTCCCTTGCCGTTTGATAGGCGCGCTCTTTGACGCCGCCGAGTTTCTCCTTGAGGGTCTTGAAGGCGGCCTCGGATTGCTCAGGGGTGTTGGCCCGCCTCCACTCGTCCGCCGCTTCCTGGTAAATCTTCCCGTACTTTTCCGCGCCGATGTCTTCAACTATTGTCTCAATCGCGGCCTGCGCCTGCGCCGGGAGACCGCTTCTTTTCTGGTCCACCGTGCAGGAGATGAGAAGCGTCGCGCACATCAAGAGCAGGACGCGATGGGCCCATGCGCGGGCGGCGCGTCCGTTTGAGTGTGCAGGAGAACGCATCAATCGGGTTCCGCTTATAGCTCGATCCATTCGGTCGGCTCTTTGGGAAATGAGAGCGTGATTTGCGTTTCGGCGCGAAAGAGCGGGGCGCGCTCTTGCAAGGCGGACTCGGCGGAGATTTTCGCCAGGTAAGGATTATTGGCCCTCTGAGAAAGATGCGCGAGGACGACGTGACGCGCCGTGGCGTCGAACCCGTCGCGCAACCACTCCGCGACATCCTCATTCGAGAGATGACCCGTGCGCGATAGTATGCGCTGCTTCAACTCCCAGGGGTAAACGTCGCAAGCCTTGAGCATGTCACGGCTGTGATTCGATTCGATGATGATGGCCGCGCAACCGCGCAGGCGTTCCGTGATGAGCGTCGTGATATGTCCGAAGTCCATCAGCGTCGCCACGCAGACGCCCTCGTGCCTTGCCGTAAAGCCGAAGTTGTCAACCGCATCGTGCGGAATCGTGAACGGGTGAAAGTCTATCGCGCCGATGCGAAAATCATTGCTCGATTCTATCTCTTCCAGGCGGTCGCGCAGGGCGTCCGCGCGCTTGCGCCATTCATCATTGCCCACCCCATGACGCTCGTTGATGTAAGCCTCGCGCGTCTGCCCGGACATGTAAACGGGACACTGCAAGCTCTTCAACAAGACGCGCAGGCCGCCCGCGTGGTCGCCGTGCTCGTGAGTGATAATAATGCCGTCGAGCCTGCTCGCGTCCTCGCCCACCAGGGCGAGGCGACGGATGGTCTCGCGCGCGCTCATCCCGGCGTCCACCAGCACGCGCGTCTCCCCCGCGACGATTAGAATCGCGTTGCCCGTCGAGCCGCTTCCCAAAACACAAAATCGCATCCTTAGTTAAGCATCCCTTTTTAACCTGCTCACAAGCTTAAGAGAGAAGAGCCTATTTACTCAACTGCAACTTCGAGACCTTGTTCGAGCCAAGAGTCTGCGGATTTGGTGGGAGCGGGCGCGCGCGCGCTGAAGGAGTTTCGACGCGGGCGCAGGGATTCCGGCACGATGACCGCCGCGCCAGGGACACTTGACCGTCTCGCTGCTGATGGGCACGGCTGGCATCGAAGCCCCGCCAGCAGGGCAGGAAAATGTTTCCAATCAACGCGCTCCTTCCGTGCTCATATCTCCAGGCGCGCGCGGTCTACGCGAAAGCCGTTGAGGTCTCCGAGCGCGGCCAACGCCAACGTTTCCGAAGTGAAGGAGGCGCGGGCGACGCGTTGCAGGTCTTCGACCGTGACGGCGGAGAGCCGACCGATAATCTCGTCCGGCGAGATGCGGCGACCATGCACAATCTCCTGCCGGGCCAACGCTCCGGCGCGCGCGCTGGAAGATTCCAGGCCCAGTAAGATAGACGAGATGGCCTGGTCCTTGACGAGCGCGAGTTCTTCCTCGCTCACGCTTTCGCGCACGACGCGGCGCAGTTCTCCGAGCGAGAGGTCCAGGACTTCATCCAAATGAGTGGGCGAAGTTCCCGCGTAGATGTTGAAGACGCCCGTGTCTGTGAAGGCGGTCGCGCCCGCGCCGACGGAGTAGGCGAGGCCGCGCTCTTCGCGTATTGATTGCCAGAGACGGCTCGACGTGCCACCGCCGATGACGGATGCTAAGAGGCTCGCAGCATAGCGTTCTTCATCCCTGGCGTTGGGCCAGGGGGCCGCGATGATGAGGTGCGCCTGTTCCAGTTCCTTCTTGCGCTCTATCAAAATCGGAGCGGCGGGCGCGGGCGCGCGCTCTTGTTCCTGAGACCCGGAAACGGGCGATGCTGGCGGCCCGGTTTCATCGAAGGCGCGGGTGGCGAGTTCAACTAATTGCTCATGACGGACGTTTCCGGCGGCGGCGATGACGAGATTGCGCGGGGCATACTCGCGCGCGTGAAAGCTCCTGGTCTTCTCCCTGTCGAATGATGAGACGGTCTCTTCGGTTCCCTCTATCGGACGGCCCAGAGGGTGGTCCGGGAAGTAGGCTGCATTGAAGAGTTCGCCCAAAAATTCATCCGGCGTGTCTTCGACCATCTTCATCTCTTCGATGATGACCTTCTGCTCGCGCAAGAGGTCTTCGCTGTCGAAGCGCGGGCGGGCCAGCATGTCCGAGAGCAGGTCGAACGCCTGGACCAGTCCGGTGTCCGCGACCTTCATCGCAAAGCCCGTTATCTCGTGCGTCGTGTAGGCGTCCAGATGCCCGCCGAGGCGGTCTGATTCGACCGCGATGTCGAGCGCAGTGCGCTTCGATGTTCCTTTGAAGACAGCGTGCTCTATGAAATGGCAGATGCCGTTGAGCGCAAGCGACTCGTGACGCGAGCCGCGCCGGACCCAGATGCCGACGGTCACGGAGCGTAAGCCCGGCATGTGCTCCGTCAGGATAGTGAGGCCGTTCGGAAGCCTGGAAGATTGAACCTGGTCTAGCATAATTATTGACGAAAACCTTTGACACTGACCCGCTAAAGAAAGAAAAAGCCGCGTACTGTAAAACCATAGCATCCTAACACGTCGCCAGAATGAGCGGCAAACAGGAGGGCTGTGGGTCAGTGTTTAGAAAAAGCCGGGCGGTCTTTTTCGGCCCACTGATTACTATCCACCTTGACACGATTCTGGATGTGACGGAAAATGGCTTCCATCTCAGGCGGGTTTAAACTTGTGCCATTGAGAGGTGAGGCGCACCCCGGACGCTTCGCTTTTAAACTTGCAGGGCAACATCCTCGACAGCCCTGGTCATCAGATGTTTTGTAAAGAGAATCTTGCCTTCGTGAAATGGTACTTTATAGAGAGTGAGTTTCGCTTGAGCGCGCGCTTGCGCTTCCGAGGAATGACTTCGGACGCCTTTACCCGGCGCGCCTTTGGAGGTTTGGCCGCGATGAGAAAAGCTTTGCATCTAGCCAGTTTGACCTTGCTCGCCTTGTCCGTCCTGTCAACGGCGAGCACGCCGCAGGGAGTCTACGCGCGCGGCGACGGGGCGAGCGTCGCCCCTTCGGGCCGCGCCTTCGGGACCATCACAGGGTCAGTCAAAGATAGCCAGGGCAATCCGCTCGCGGGCGCGCTGGTCTCTCTGCTCAAGGAGGGCGCGAGCGCGGTCGTCAAAGAGACGCGCAGCGCAGCCGACGGCAGTTTCCACGCGCGCATCGCCCCCGGTCGTTATAACGTCCGCGCCATCGCGGACGGCTTTAACGAAGCCCTCTTCAACTCCGTGCAGGTCCGCGCCTCCGACGAGGTCGTTTACAACTTTAACCTTGAGAGGGTCGGTCAGGGACGCACCGCGCCGGAAAGACGCAGGGACCGAGATAACGTGCGCTGGCGCATTATGGCAACGCAGTCTCGCCGCTCCATCCTGCAACAGCAGGAAGGCGAGGATGAAGACCTCAAACGAGTGCTCGGCATCGTGGACGATGCGGCTCAGGCCGATGAAGCGGCAGCCAACGGCGTCGAAGTTGACACGACCGTCAACCCGGAGAACTCCGAAAGCAAACGACTGCCGCGCACACAGGGCGTGGTTGAGACTTACGCGGCGGCTTCTTCTAATAGCTCTGCTCCCGTCTACGCGGGGGTGAATTTCGCGCTGGTCGTGCCGACGAGTAATCAGGTTGATTTTATTTTCGCGGGGCAGACGGGCACGGGTCGCGGCGCGTCTCAAAGGCTCGAAACGATCGCCCGCGTGCGGGCCACAGACCGTCATCGCGTCAGCCTCAGTTTCGGCGCGGACCAACTCGGCGCGGCCTCCTACTTAAAGAAGATGTCGGAGCGGGGCGCGCTCGGACAGGTCTCCTTGCGGGCGGTTGATGAGTGGATCGTGCGCGACGGCATAGTGGTCGTGCTCGGCCTCGATTACTCGCGTTTCGTAGGGGCGAGCACAGCCGATTCCTTCAGCCCGCGCTTAGGCTTCCAGATGGACGCCAACGCGCGAACGCGCGTCAAGGCGGCCTACGCTCCCGGCGGCTCTGAGCGCGACGTGCAGAGCAGCATCGCCTTCGAGGGCCAGCAGATTAACTTCAAGCAGCCGATGCGCGGGCCTGTGGCCTTCGTTGACGGGCGCGCGGTGATGGAGCGCACGCGCCGTTTCGAGTTCGGCGTCGAAAGAGTGATTGACAACGAGTCCAGCTTTGAAGCGACCGCCTTCTTCGATACGACGAACAATCGCGGCGTCGGCCTCTTGAGCACGCCGCTAGCCGCCTTCAATAACCAGAACGGCGAGGCTCTCATCAACGTCGCTAACCAGCAGGGCGCGGCGCACGGCATGCGCGTCGTTTACACGAGGCGCGTCAGTCGCATTCTCAACGCTTCGGCGGGCTACTCTTTCGGGCGCGGCCAGAGTCTCTCGGTCGAGGGGCTGACCAACCCTGCGGCCCTTTTTCAGAACAACTTTTTCCAGACTGCCGCGCTGCAACTGGGCGCGGACCTCGGCTCCGGCACGCACGTCCGCACGGTCTTTCGCTTCTCTCCGAAAGCGACCGTCTTCGCCATTGACCCGTTCGCCGGAAGGCTGGCCGTTTACGACCCGTCGTTGAGCATTATGGTCACGCAGGATT
>JAXDFO010000166.1:0-49854 GCA_034665545.1 Blastocatellia bacterium | reverse complement strand
CTGGCTCTCCTTGATGTTGTTGGTCGAGATTCCCTGGGCAGGTCGGGTCTGGGCGCTCCCCTTTCTGACCGCGCTGTGCCCATCTGAGCGTTACCACAAAGAGCGCGGACGCACTCATCAGAAGTTGACCGAGCGCGCTCGCCAGATGCTGCTGCTGGTCAAGCGATGGTTGCCCGCGCGCGAAGTGGTAGTCGTCGCCGACAGCAGTTTTGCCGCTCTTGAGTTGGTGGATGCGGCGCGCAAGCAGGTTTGTGTCATCACCCGCTTGCGGCTCGATGCCGCGCTCTATGAGCCTGCGCCTGAGAGAAAGGCAGGTCAGACAGGGGGACCGCGCAAGAAAGGCAGGCGTCTGCCGACTTTGAAGCAAGTGGCCGATGATCCGAAGACCCGCAGGCAAAGCGTGGTCGTCAGAGCTTGGTATGGTGAAGGCGAGCGCATAGTGGAAGTCGTCTCTGGCACATGCGTCTGGTATCACGCGGGGATGCCTGCCGTTCCGATCCGCTGGGTGTTGGTGCGTGAACCGCAAGCAAAGTTCGAGACGCAAGCGCTGCTTTCGACGAAACAGGATGCGGAGCCTGTACAGGTACTTGAATGGTTCGTCTTGCGTTGGACGGTAGAGGTCACCTTTGAGGAGGTGCGCGCACATCTGGGAGTCGAGACGCAAAGGCAATGGTCTGAGAAAGCGATTGCGCGCACCACCCCCTGCTTGTTGGGCCTCTATTCATTGACGGCGTTGCTGGCCGCCAACCTACTCAAGCAGCAAGCAGTCCCAGTCAGGTGCGCTGCCTGGTATGGCAAACAGAATGCGACCTTCTCGGACACGATTGCGCTGGTTAGGCGGAGGTTGTGGTCGCATCAACATTTTCAGATGTCGAAAATGGACTCTGACATGATAAAAGTCCCGCGCTCATTAGTGGAGCGTTTAACGGAGACGCTCTGCGATGCCGCCTAATGGATAAAGTCCAGCTTAGCATGCCTGCTAATTTCAATAGTTCATTGTTTGAGTTTGTTAAGAGCGTGGGAGAGGAACTGCTCTGTCCAGGCACACCATACGATGCTATTGATGGGGTGCAGCCGCAAGTCATCGTCGCACCCTCCAGTGTGGAGGATGTCTCGCGCGCGTTGCACAGCGCAGGCGTTAAGGGATTCCGCGTCGCCCCGCGCGGCGGCGGGACGAAGATGGAATGGGGCAATGTCCCGCAAGGCGTTGATGTCATTCTTTCGACGCGGCGGCTCAATCGTGTACTGGAACACGCCTGGGCCGATATGACGGCGACAGTCGAGGCTGGCTGCAACGTCGCGCATTTTCAACGCGTCCTCGCTGAACACGGTCAGTGCCTGGCGATTGAAGCGCTGTGGCCGGGGCGTGCGACAATCGGCGGCGTGCTGGCGACGAATGATAGCGGCGCGCGGCGTTTGCGCTTCGGCGCGTTGCGAGACCTGCTGATAGGCATCACCGTCGTTTTGCCTGACGGCACGATTGCCAGGAGCGGTGGCAAAGTGGTTAAAAATGTGGCTGGCTATGACCTACCGAAATTATTCACCGGGTCTCTAGGAACGCTGGGCGTTATTACGGAGGCGACCTTTCGTCTATATCCTCTGGCGGGCGGAACGCAGACGCTCTGTTTCCAGACCAACACGGCTGTCGAGGCGAACAAGTTCGCGCTCGCCGTACACGATTCGACGCTTGCGCCGACGGGCCTGCAACTTCGCTTGAGCTCGGAGCGGAAACCGCAGATAGACGTGCGCCTGGAAGGTGCTAAGGCTACGCTAGAAGCGCAGGCGGAGATACTTTTGAGGCTCGCCGTAGGGACTGAGCAGATTCGGTCTGAGCCTGAGACATGGGCGGCGCGCGAAAAATTATGGGAAGGCGCAGAGCCGTCACTGGTCTGTAAGTTCAGCGTCTTGCCGAATCGAGTTGGCTCGTTCGTTGAATTAGTGGGGCGCGTTGCGGCCTCCCGCGCGCTGGACTGGCAGATTGTTGCACAGTCAATCGGCGTCGGCCTGTTGCGGCTCACGGGCGTTGATGAAATGGCGTTGCTTTCAACGCTCTCAGCACTGCGCGATGAATCGCAGGAGTTAGGATGCTCGCTGGTCTTGTTGCACTGTTCGCCTGAGATGAAGGCGCGCGTTGATGTGTGGGGAACAGTGGGCGATGCGCTGCCTCTCATGCGCCGCATAAAGCAACGGTTCGACCCTCTGGGCATGCTCAATCGTGGACGATTCATAGGAGGAATATGAGGGCACAGGGCGTCGCTGCGAGAACGTCGTTGGAAGTACAGAGCGGCCCCGAAGGCGCGTTCGCTGAAGAGCCTGCGCCGCCGCTTCAACTGATGGATGATTGTGTGCATTGCGGATTCTGTCTGACGGCCTGTCCGACTTACACGCTCTGGGGCCAGGAGATGGATTCGCCGCGCGGTCGCATCTACCTGATGAAGTTGGAGGCGGAGGGGCAGATTCAAATGAGCGACGCGTACGTAGAACATTTCGATAGATGTCTTGGTTGCATGGGCTGTCTCCCCGCGTGTCCTTCAGGCGTGCAGTATGACAAACTGATAGAGGCGACGCGCGCACGCATCGAACGCCACTACACTCGCTCGCTGGCTGACAGATGGTTCCGCAGGATGCTGTTTGCGCTGCTGCCAAATCCGAAGCGGCTGCGTTTGCTGGCCGCGCCGCTCTGGTTGTACCAGTCTTCCGGCGCGCGTTGGTTGCTCAGGCGCACTGGTGTGCTCAACCTCTTGCCGAAGCGGCTCAAAGCACTGGAGTCTCTGCTGCCGCCACTCTCACTCGGCGGATTGCGCCGGACCATCGCACAGCGCACACCGGCGCAGGGAACTCAAAGACGCAGGGTTGGGTTGCTGCTCGGCTGCGTTCAGGGCGTCTTCTTTTCGGAAGTGCATGAGGCGACGATGCGCGTGCTGGCGGCGGAAGGCTGCGAAGTGTTCGCGCCGCCGGGCCAGGGTTGCTGCGGGGCTTTGATGGTTCACGCGGGACATGAGGCTGAGGCGTTGCAAATGGCGCGCAGCACCATTGACACTTTTGAGCGGGCGGGCGTGGACCTGATTGTGACGAACGCTGCGGGTTGTGGCTCGACCCTCAAAGATTATGGTTGGCTGTTGCGTGATGATGCGAGGTATGCTGAGCGGGCCGCAGCCTTCGCCGCGAAGTGCCGGGATGTTTCGGAGGCGCTGGCAGAGTTGGAGCCGCGCGCCACGCGCCACCCGCTCAATTTGCGAGTGGCTTATCAAGATGCTTGTCACCTACAGCACGCGCAGGGCTTGAAGGCACAGCCGCGTGCCTTGCTCAACGCTATCCCTGAACTGGAAGTTGTTGAGACCAACGAAGCGGCGATGTGCTGTGGTTCGGCTGGTGTTTACAATATCATGGAGCCTGTGGCGGCGCAGGAGTTGGGCCAACGCAAGGTGCGAAACATACTGGATGCGCGCGCTGATGTGTTGGCGACGAGCAATCCGGGCTGCCTCTTACAGATAAGAAGAGGTCTTGAGAGCGCGGGACACAGCATGCCCGCGCTTCACTGGGTCGAGTTGATTGACGCCTCGATTACGGGAAAAGCTCCCTGGCCCAAGACTCACGAATGACCAGTCATGCTTTAATCTGAAACGGCAAACTTGACAACTTTGAATTAGCGCACGGCCAGACCCTTACCTTATGAGAATATACGAATGGCTCAGCGTTCTTTTCTTTTCACTCTTCATCGCGCTCGCTTGGCTGCGACCTGTGGCCGGGCGTCGTCGTCGCAACGCGACCCTCATCGGGGCTGTAGGCATCGCCCTCAGCCTGCTCGCGCCATTCGCTCAGCGCGCGCTCTTTTTCTTCCTTCCGTTCGCGCGCGACCTCTTGCCCGCGCCGCTCATGGTCCTGGCTTACTGGCAGACAGGTTGCCTCTTCGGTCCCTCTAATGAAAGACTGCAAACGAGTCTTGAAACGGTGGACCGGAAACTGTTCGGAACTGTTCTAGGCTACTGTCACGAGCAGTTGGCCCATAACTGGATCATGAGCTATTTGGAACTGGCGTACCTCTTCTGCTACCTGATGATTCCGCTCGGCGTCGGCCTGCTCTACTTGATGAAGATGCCGCTCTCCGTGCAGCAGTACTGGTCTGTCGTCCTTCCAGCTTCTTATCTGTGCTATGCCTCGACCGCTTTCTTCCAGACGATGCCGCCGCGTCTCTCCCTGCGCGACCCGCATTACGGCGTGCGCCCGAATAAGATTCGCGTGCTCAACCTCTTCATCGTGAAGACGGCGAGCATCCGTTTGAATACTTTCCCCAGCGCGCATGTCGCGGTCTCCGTGGCGGCGGGACTGGTGCTGCTCCGGCTCGCCCCACTGGCGGGGATCATATACCTGTGGTTATCTCTGAGCATCGCCGTCGGGGCCGTCGTGGGTCGTTATCATTACGCGCTGGATGCGTTCACGGGAGCCGTGCTCGCAGCCGCAATCTTTCTACTCATGACCATCTACTACCGTTAGACAAAACTCAAGACTTCTCTTCAAGGTTGTTCAGAAGAGTTGGGCGAGACCGGAGAGTTCTAAGGGGTGCGGTTCGTAGGGGCCGGTTTTTTCGGCGCAGAATTTTGGTCTGGGAAAGACCTTGCCGGGATTTGAAAGATGCTCCGGGTCGAAGGCGCAACGCACCAGTTGCATGGTTTCCAGGTCAGGCTCTGCGAACATCAGCGACATGAATCGCTTCTTTTCCGCGCCGACGCCGTGCTCGCCCGTGATTGAGCCGCCAACCTCTACGCACAACTTCACGATGTCAAATGCAAGCTCCTCTGCCTGTCGTTCCTGTCCCGCTACTTTGCGGTCATAGAGCACAATCGGGTGCAGGTTGCCGTCGCCTGCGTGAAAGACGTTGGCGACGCGCAGCCCCGTCGCCTTGCTCAGTCGTTCAATCTCTCTGAGCACCTGCGGCAGCGCGGTGCGTGGTATCACTCCATCCTGCACGATGTAGTTGGGCGAGATGCCGCCCATCGCTGCGAAGGCGGATTTGCGTCCCTTCCAAATAAGCATGCGTTCGGCTTCCGAGCGTGCCAGCCTTATCTCCCACGCGCCGCATTCGGCGCAGAGGTTTTTGACCTCCTCCATCAGCGACTCGACTTCTCCGGGCAGGCCGTCAAGTTCGACCAGCAGCAGCCCGCCACAGTCAGGATAGTTAGCATGCACGGCGGCCTCCGCCGCCTGCACTGACAGGTGGTCCATCATCTCTATTGCTGCGGGCAGGATACCGGCTGCGATAATCTCGCTGACAGCCGCCCCGGCCTGGTCCGTCGTCTGAAAGGCGGCGAGCAGCGTCTGGACTGTCTCCGGTCGCTTGATGACGCGCAGGATAATTTTAGTGGCGATGCCGAGCGTGCCCTCCGAGCCGACGAAGAGGCCGGTCAGGTCATAACCCGGTTCATCCAGTCGCTCATGACCGATGTGGGCCAACGACCCATCAGGCAGCACAACTTCCATGCCCAGCACATAGGTCGTGGTGAATCCGTACTTCAAACAATGCGCCCCGCCCGCGTTCTCCGCGACGTTGCCGCCAATCGTGCAGACGGATTGCGACGAAGGGTCCGGCGCGTAGAAGTAGCCATAGGGCGCGACGCGCTCTGTCACTTGAGAGTTAGTGACGCCCGGCTCGACCACCACACGCGCGTTTTCAATATCAACTTCGAGGATGCGATTCAGTCGCGTCAGGCTGATGACCACACCGCCCGACACGGGGAGCGCGCCGCCGCTGATGCCTGTCCCCGCGCCGCGCGCGACAAACGGGATGCGCTCGCGGTAGCAGATGCGCGCCACGGCCTGAACCTGCTCGCTCGATGCGGGCAGCAACACCGCTTCCGGCACAACGCGAAAGTTGGTCAGGCAGTCGCTCTCATAAGTCCGTAGCTGTTCGTGCCCGGTGATTAAGCCGTGATCCCCGACGACCGAACGAAACTCTTTGAGGATGCGCGTCTCCATAACCCACTCGCGGCTCGCATCAACGGCGAGCCAAAAATTCTCCCTGCGCTACTGCCCTTCATAAGCGGCGCGCGCACATTATACATGCTCGGTTCGTGCGGCGCGCAGATTTAACATCAAGGCGCGAAGAAGGGACGCACAACCTGCGCAGACTTCACCCGCAAGCAGGCTCAAAAGCCTGTTCTGGAACAGTGCGAGAGACGCCTCCGGTTGTTTACTGGACCAGAAATTAAAGTTGGCCCACGACGCAAAATCTTAATGCTTGACATTCAGTCACATTAGGGATACAACTGCCATCGTCCTATCATTAGGGGGATCAGCCACTCGCGGAATTGGTCCAATAAAATACTATTAAATGAGGCGGACTGAAAACCTCAATTGATTCTCCTCTGCGACCTCATCGTGTATTTACTAAGATGGGTTCTTGAAATCATTTGAGCCAACTGCACGGACAGCGATCAAGGGACGCTTGTAATCGCCGGTAGGAACATCCGCTATTAATTCTCGCGCTCTGCTTACAAGCTCAAAGGTAATGCAGGACCGTCGCGCGAGTAGCGATGACCGCTACTCACCGCCGGATACCGGGCTCAATATTTTTGAATTTTGCAGTAGTGGCATTAAGCAAGATGATGAGCCGTACAACACCCGCCGTCGTGCTTGGTCTTCAACCGATGAGCGTTGAAGATGTCGTGGCACTTTCGCAGGGCACGGCTCAAGTGATGCTTGATGAGAGCACGGCTTTCCGTGAACAGATAGAGATAAGCGCGCGCAGGTTCGCGGATCGGGTGGCCTCCGGCGAGAGGGTTTACGGAGTGAGCACGGGGTTCGGCGAATCCTGCGAAAACGCCGTCAACGAACAATACTTCAGCGACCTCGCGCTCAACCTGGTCCACTTTCACGGCTGCGGGACGGGCGCGCTGCTCGCGGACGAGGAGTCTGCGGCGGTGCTGGCCGCGTGCCTCGCTTCGCTGTCGGGAGGATGGTCTGCGGTTCGGCCCGTGCTGCTTGAGCGTCTTTGCGACCTGCTCAACCAACGCATCCTGCCGTGCATTCCGAGCCAGGGTTCTGTCGGTGCGAGCGGCGACCTGACGCCTCTCTCTTATGTCGCTTCTGTCTTGCAGGGCGAACGCGAAGTGAGTTATAGAGGGGACCGGATGAATGCTGCGGAAGCCTTCCGCCTGGCCGGTCTCCAGCCGATAGAACTCAAGCCTAAAGAGAGCCTCGCCATCATGAACGGGACCAGCGTGATGACCGCGCTGGTGTGCCTCGCGCTCAACCGCGCGGGGCGACTGGGGCGGCACGCCGCCGCGCTGACCGCGATGGCGAGCGATACCATGCGTGGCAACCGCTCTCACTTCGACGACCGCATCTTCGTCGCCAAGCCTCATCCCGGCCAGAGAGTCTGTGCGCGCTGGATTCGTGAAGACCTGGAGTACAAGCGAACCGAGCGGCACGAAGGACGTATTCAAGACCGCTACTCGATTCGTTGCGCGCCGCACGTCATCGGCGTCCTGCTCGACGCGATGACGTGGATGCGCCGTTGGGTCGAGATAGAACTCAACGCGGCCAACTTCAATCCGTTGATAGACCCTGAGAGCGGAGACGTGTTGCACGGGGGGAACTTCTATGGCGGTCATGCCTGTTTCGTCGCTGATGGTCTCAAGAACGGCGTCGCTAACGTGGCGGACTTGCTGGACAGGCAACTGGCCTTGCTCTGTAGCCCCGTCACGAACAACGACCTGCCGGAAAATTTAGTGGGCCGCAATAACGGCGACCGTCCGGCTCATCATGGATTCAAGGCGATGCAGATTGCTGCTTCGGCCTTGACCGCCGAAGCACTCAAACTCACCATGCCAGCCAGCGTCTTCAGTCGCAGCACAGAATCGCATAACCAGGACAAGGTCAGCATGGGAACCATCGCCGCGCGTGATTGTCTACAGGTGCTTAACATGACGGAGACGGTGGCCGCCATCTGCACGCTCGCTCTCTGCCAGGCTGTGGACCTGCGGCGGGACGAGAATTGTCACGCGCGTGCTTTGGCGATGCGCGACGCAGTGCGCCGACGCGTGCGCTTCAACGACCGGGACCGCAGGCAGGACGTGGACATCACGCTGGTCTTGAAGATGATGCGCGATGGTGAACTGCCGATAGGCGAAGTGGACTTCGCGCAGGAAGCTTAGGAAGCCGACCGCGCCGTGTGTCATCGAATCGCAAATAGAGTTAGTAAGGGAAACCATCTCCATAGAGCTTTACAGGGAGACTCATGTAAGGAGCGCTAGGACATGAACATCGCACAGAGCTTGGAGTGCGGTGTGCGCCTCTGGCCGGATAAACCGGCGTTGATTTTTGAAGAGGAGGTGTTCACTTACAGAGAGTTAGAGGAGATGGCGAGCCGCGTTGCCCACGGCTTGTCGCGGCTGGGGGTCGAACGCGGAGACCGCGTCGCGCTCTTTCTGCCAAACATTCCGGGCTGGGCTTTCTTCTACCTGGGTCTTCAAAAGATCGGAGCCATCGCCGTCTCTCTCAATGCGACGCTCAAAAGCGAAGAGGCAGGATTCATCATCAATGATAGCGGCGCGAAGGCTGTAGTGACGACGGAAACTCTACGCCCACAGGTTCCGGCGCAGGCGTTGCCGCTCCTCAAACATTGCCTGCTGGCAGAGGGCCGGGCGTCGGAGGCGGACATCTCTTTCAAAGAGTTGATTGAAGGCACGTCCTGCTGCGCAGAGGCTCTCGAAATGGAGCGTGACGCACCGGCTGCCATCGTGTACACGTCCGGCACGACGGGCTTTCCCAAAGGGGCCGTCCTCTCGCATGGCAACGTCATCTCGAACGTCGAGGCCAAGAAGCATTATCTGAGAATCGGAACAGATGACCGCCTGCTGCTGTTCCTGCCTCTCTTCCATTGCTTCGGTCAGAACGCCGTCTTTAACAGTGGCCTCGCTGCGGGCGCGACCATCGTGCTGCATCGCCAGTTCAGTGCCTCGCGTGTCTTGCCTTCCATCGCGTCTCAGCGCGTCACCATGTTCTTCGGAGTCCCCGCCACCTTCATCATCCTGGCAGACCGCGCTAACGCAGACGACCTGCGCTCCGTGCGTTACTACTTCTCTGCGGCGGCGAGCCTGCCGCCGGAAATCGAAAGGAGATGGCAAGAGAAATTCGGGCTTCCCATCCATCAAGGTTACGGCTTGACAGAGACCTCGCCGTTCGCCAGCTACAACCATCTTGACAAGCACAAGTCCGGGTCCATCGGGACGCCGATTGAGAACGTGGAGATGAAAGTTGTTGACGTGGAAGATGGAAGCGAGGTCGCGCCGGGCACGTTGGGCGAGATTGTCATACGCGGTCCGAACGTCATGCTCGGTTACTGGAATCGCCCTGCGGAAACGGCGCAGGTCTTGAAGGACGGATGGTTTCATACGGGCGACATCGGGCGTGTGGATAACGAAGGCTACTTTTATCTTGAGGACCGCTTGAAGGACATGGTGAACGTCGGCGGTCTGAAGGTCTATCCGGCTGAAATCGAAAACGTCATCTACCAGCACGCGGCGGTCGCGGAGGTGGCGGTCTACGGCATGCCGGACGCGCTGTTGGGCGAGCGCGTTGCGGCCCAGGTCGTTCTCAAGCCCGAATGCGCCGTCACGCCGGAAGAGATTATGGCCCACTGCCGCGAGCGTCTGGCTGACTACAAGGTTCCGAGCCTGGTCGAGTTTGCAGATTCGATTCCGAAGAATCCGACGGGAAAAATCCTCAAGCGAATTTTGCGCGAAGCGAAGTCCGGCGCGCGAGCGACCGCTCAGACGCCTTCTCTTCCAGACGTGCCCTACGCGAGCCGCAACGCCCAGGCGATTCAAGCCTGGATGTTGGAATGGTTGTCCAGCCGACTGCAAACGGAGCCGGGCGCGATAGATGTCAGCAGACCTTTTTTCGATTATGGCATAAACTCGCTGGCTCTCGTCAGGTTGGCCCAAGACCTGGGCGGCTGGCTCGGATGCTCTCTGGAGGCTACGACGGTCTGGAACTTCCCGACCATAGAATCTCTGACCGAGCATTTGATGACGACGATGCGGGGGGCGAGTCCGTCTCTTTATCTTGCTTCGCCGTCTCGGCCTTCCTCTTCGGAGATGCGCGAAGCGGTCGCCGTGCCGGAGAGTTTAAAACAACTGTCGGACATCGAGATGGCCCGGCTGCTTGAGGCTGAAGTCTCTGCGGCGCGACAAAGGAAAACGAGATGAAGGACGGGCCGGAAAGCATGGACTATCGCTCGTTACTAGAGACAGCCTTTCTCGAACTGCGGGAGATGCGCGCGGAGTTGGAATCCGCAGAGCAGGCCGGAAGAGAGCCTATCGCTATCATCGGCATGGGCTGCCGCTTGCCGTCAATCTCGGACCCGAAGGCTTTCTGGCAACTTTTATGTGAAGGGCGGAGCGTCATCCGTGAGGTTCCGGCGGAGCGTTGGAACGTTGATGAAATCTTCGCTGGCGAAGCCGGGTCAGTGGGTCAGACGCCTCGTCGCTGGGGCGGTTTTTTGGAAGACCTTGAGCGGTTCGATGCGTCCTTCTTCGGCATCTCTGCGAGAGAAGCTCCGAACGTTGACCCGCGCCAACGTTTAATCCTGGAGGTGGCCTGGGAAGCCCTGGAGGACGCGGGCATCCTGCCTGAAAGCCTGTCGGGCAGCCGCACGGGCGTCTACATCGCCACCCTCAGCAACGATTACAACATACTGTTCGCTCAAAACTATCAACTGCAAAACTCTTTCAGTGGGGCCGGGACGGCTAACAGCATCATCGCCAATCGAGTCTCATATTTTCTGGACCTGCATGGGCCAAGCCTGACGCTTGATACGGCCTGCTCCGGTTCGCTGCTGGCCATCGAACTTGCGTGTCGCAGTTTGAGAAGCGGCGAATCTACGCTGGCCCTGGCGGGCGGCGTGAGCGTCAACTTGCTGCCGAACGGAGACCTCTTCTTTGCGCGGGCGGGCGCACTCTCTCCTGACGGTCGCTGCCAGGCTTTCGACAGTGGCGCAAACGGCATCGTCCGTAGCGAAGGCGCGGGCGTCATCGTGCTCAAGCCGTTGGCCCAGGCTGTCGCCGCAGGAGACCGCATCTACGCCTTGATAAGAGGGGGCGCGATAAATCATAACGGGCGCAGCAACGGCATCATGGCCCCGCACGGGTTGGCCCAGGAAGCTTTGCTGCGAGAGGCATACGAGCGTGCAGGGGTCTCGCCCGGCAAGGTCCAGTACGTCGAAGCGCACGGCACGGGCACGCGACTGGGAGACCCGATTGAGGCCAACTCTCTCATGGCTGTGCTGGGCACGGAGCGTGCAGCCGGAAGAGCTTGCGCGCTCGGCTCTGTCAAGACTAACGTCGGGCATCTGGAAGCGGCGGCAGGCGTCATCGGCATCATCAAAACTTCGCTGGCTCTTCATCAACGACTGATTCCGCCGACCCTTCATCTCAAGGAACTGAACCCGCTCATCCGCGCAACGAATTTTCCCCTACGCGTCCCGCAGCAACTTGAGCGTTGGCCCATCGAAGATGAACCGCTCATCGCGGGCGTCAGCAGCTTCGGCTTCGGAGGCGCGAACGTTCATCTGGTGCTGGAAGAAGGGCCGCGCCCCGCGAGACCGCAACCGCCCGCCGAAGCCCCTTACCTCTTGCCGCTCTCCGCTTCCAGCGCAGCCGCGTTGCGCTCCGTGGCCGAGAGCTATCAAAATTTTTTGGCCGATGATGATGAGGCCGCGCAGAGCCTCGCGGACATCTGCTATACGGCCAGCCTGCGACGTGGCTTTCAAGACCACCGCCTCGCCGTCACAGGGCACTCGCGCGCGGAGCTTATCTACGAACTCGAAGCATTCACGCGCGGCGAGAAGACTCCCAACACATCTCACGCCGTCGTCATGCGCGACGAACCGGCCCAACTTGTTTTCGTCTTCTCAGGACAGGGCACGCACCGCTCCGGGATGGGCCTTGAACTGATGGAGCGCGAGCCTGTTTTTCGTCACACGATAGAAGAATGTGAACGTCTCCTGGGCCAATACGTTGATTGGTCGCTGGTCGAACAGTTGAGCGCGCGTGAAGATGAATCAAGGCTGCACGAAACGGATGTCTCGCAGCCCGCGCTCTTCGCCGTGCAGGTCGCGCTGGCCGCGCTCTGGCGTTCGTGGGGCATCGTGCCCTGTGTCATCGTCGGGCAGAGCCTGGGCGAACTGGCGGCGGCGCATGTGGCCGGAGCGTTGTCGCTGGAAGATGCTGTGCGTGTGGTCTTCCATCGCAGCCGCTTGATGAAGAGGATGGCAGGGTTGGGGAGGACCGCCGTCGTCGGCTTGAACTCGCAACAGACGCAGCTTGCGCTCGCAGACTTCGTTGACACGCTCGCCGTCGCGGGCAGCATCGGCCCCACCTCATCCGTCATTTCAGGAGAGCCTTCCGCGCTCGAAGATGTCTTGCGTTCACTGCGCGCGCGCGACGTTTTCTGCCGACTGCTGGAGAACGGAGACCTGGCGTTTCACAGCCCGCAGATGAATGGCATTAAAGCAGAGTTGATGCAGGCCATAGAGGGCATCAGGCCGATGTCAAGCTCTGTTCCATTCATCTCGACGGTGACGGGCACGCTGCTCGAAGGAGAGATGCTTGATGCCGTTTACTGGGGCCGTAACCTGCGCGAGCCGTTCTGCTTCGCAGATGTGATAAACAATTTGATAAAGGACGGTCATAGCCGTTTCCTTGAAGTCAGCCCGCATCCTGTGATGCTCAGTTCTATTCAGCAGTGCTTGATTCATCAGGAGCGAGAAGGCGTCGCGTTGCCGACGCTGGCGCGAGACAGAGATGAGAAGCTCTGCATGCTCTCTTCGCTCGGCGGCCTGTACGCGCAAGGGCACAGCATAGAGTGGAAGACTCTCTATCCGTCCGGGGGAAGGTGCGTCTCGCTGCCGACACGCCGGTGGCAGCGAGAGCGTCACTGGTACGACCAACTCGAAGGCGCGCGCGGGTCTGGCCGCTCCTTTTCTGGACCAGGACGCAAGCCTCGCTCGCATCCGTTGCTCGGCGAGCGTTGGCAATCCGCGCTCGACGCGGGACAGCAGTTCTGGGAGACGACTCTCAGCTTGAACAGCCTCGCTTATGTGAAGGACCACAGCCTCGCGGGAGTCGTCGTGCTCCCCGGCTCTGCTTATCTCGAAATGGCCCTGGCCGCCGCCGCGCAAACGTTCGGAGCGGGCGCGCACGTGATTGAGGATGTGAGGTTCGAGCGCGCTCTCATGCTCTTCGAGAACGACGCGCTCAACTTGCAGTTGGTCTTCACACCGGGCGCGACGGGCGAAGCCTTCTTCCAAATCTACAGCAGGCCGTCGAGCGCGGAGAACCTGAATAGCTCATGGACGCGGCACGCTTCGGGCAAGCTGCGGCATCTTTCAACCGGCGCGCCCGCTAAAGCCCCTTCGACGGTCTCGCTGGAAGAGTTACGCGCGCGTTGCGTGCAGACTGTTTCGCCGGATGAACACTATGCAGCGATGCAGGCGCGGCAACTGCGCTACGGTCCCGGTTTCCGCGCCGTCGCGGAACTCCGGCGGCGAGAGGGAGAGAGCCTCAGCCGTTGCGAATTGCCGGAAGGTTTGCAAGAGGGCATCGCTGTCTATCAGATTCATCCCGTGCTGCTCGACGCTGCTTTTCAAACCGTCGCGGCCACTTTGCCGCAAGCGGGCCAGAACCTTTACCTGCCGCAAGGGGTGTTGAGTTTACGACTACATCAACGCCCCGGCGCGCGCGCCTGGTGTCACGCGCGGCTTCGTCCTGAGGCAAGGGCCGGTGCGAACCTGCTTCAAGCGGACCTCACACTCTTTGACGATGAAGGCCGCGTGTACGTAGAGGTCTTGGGCCTATCTTTGCGGCGGCTTGATGACGCGCAGCGAGTGAGGCTCGACGACCCGAAGGATTGGTTCTACGAGGTGCAATGGCAGCCGCAATCCATCATCGCTCTTCAACATAAATTAATGGACCAGCCAGCGACTTATCTGGTCTTCACAGACGGCTGTGAGATGAGCGAGAAACTGGCCTCGCTCATCGAAGCTGATGGACATCTTTGCGTGAGGGTTTACGCGGCGCAAGGCTACCGTCTCAGCGAGGATAGGCGAAGCTGTTGGCTCGACCCGCTTGACCCTCAACATTTTCAACGTCTCTTCCATGAGGTCTTGACGGATAATCTTCCGCCTTGCAGAGCGGTCATACATCTCTGGGGCCTGAACGCTTCGTTGAGCGAAGAAGCGACGCGCGCGAAGTTGGAGAGGGCACAGTCGCTCGGCTGCGAATCCGTCTTGCACATCGTTCAATCTCTCGCTGCGACAGAAGGTCGCGGTGATGCTCGCCTGTGGTTGATCACAGCGCGTGCGCAGGTGTCGGGCGTTGAGTCGGATGTGGCGTTCGCGCAGTCCGCTCTGTGGGGAATGGGCAGAGTCATGGCTGTGGAGCAGCCGGAGTTGTGGGGCGGATTAGTGGACCTGGATTCGGAAGACGCGGAGCGCGATGCCCGGATGCTCTATCAAGAATTGTCTGAATCGAGCGCAGAACGCGAGTCGCTTTACAGGGCCGGGCAACGTCATGTGGCGCGGCTCAGGCGAACCAGTCCAGACGCCGCCGCCAGTCCATATCAATTTCGTGCTGACGCGAGTTATCTGATTACGGGCGGGATGAGCGGTCTCGGATTGGAGACGGCGCGTTGGATGGTGAGGCGCGGGGCGCGGCGCATAGTGTTGCTGGGACGCACGCCGCTCCCGCCGCGCAGGCTTTGGAGCGAGACGGCGCAGGACGGCACGGCAGAGGGCCAGCGCGTCGCGGCTATCCTGGACCTGGAAAGGATGGGCGCGAGCGTTCATGCCTGCGCCGTAGACGTAGCGGACGAGACGCAGTTGGGAGAGTTTCTGGACCAGTACAGGCGCGAAGGTTGGCCGCCCCTGCGAGGGGTCGTGCATGCCGCAGGGCTTATCAAGGACCAGTTGCTGATGCGTATGGACCTGGGCGCGTTCCGCGAGGTGCTCAAGCCGAAGCTGTACGGGAGTTGGCTGTTGCACAGTTTGACACTGCGGGATGAGTTGGACTTTTTCGTGATGTTCTCGTCTGCGACATCCGTCCTGGGTCGCGCGGGGCAGGCGAATTACGCGGCGGCGAATGCCTTCATGGACGGCCTCGCGCATTATCGCAGGGGCATGGGCCTGCCAGCCTTGAGCATCAACTGGGGGCCCTGGTCGGAGGTGGGGATGTATGCGCGCGCGGGTCTCTCGGAAGAATCAACTTCGCGGAGTGTGGAGGGCATCAACCCGGAGCAGGGCGCAGAGTTGTTGTCTCTAGTGGTCGGGAAGCAGGCGGGCGCGTTGATGGTCATCAATGCTGACTGGACCAGCTTCAAGGCGCAACCCATGGTGGCGGAACTCGTCTCGGAGCGGCGCGCAGATGCGGCGAGCGTTGGTGATGAGGGAGCGTTTGAGTCGCTCGCTTTTGAGATGCTGCTGGCGGGCGAGGCCGGGCGGCGTGCCATGTTGGAGGAGTATTTGAAGAAGGCCATCGGGCGCGTCTTGAGATGCGAGGCGGGCAGCGTGGGCCGTAATAGCGCGCTCGTCAGCCTGGGCATGGATTCGATTATGGCCGTCGAGTTAAAGAACTCAATCGAAGCGGAACTGAATTTGAGCGTCTCGCTGGCGGACCTCTTTACAGGCTCGGTCGTTCGGCTGGTCGAAAACCTTGACGCGCAGTTGCGCGGCGATGAGCGGTTGGCCTCCGCGCTGGCCGAGATTGAACATCTCTCGATGGACGAAGTGTTGGCCCAACTCGATGGCGAAGATGATGGAGAGCAAACCAGATGAGCGATTTATCCGAGCGCCTGGCCGGTCTGCCTCCTGAAAAACTGGCTCTCCTCAAACGACGTTTGAGCCGGGCCAGCAAGACTGTTGCGCCCGCGCGCATTCCGCGCCTGAATCGTGAGGCCAATTCCTTCCCACTCTCGTTCTCGCAAGAGCGAATGTGGTTCGATCACCAGTGGGAGCCTGAAAGCCCGCTCTATAATCAAGCCGTCGTCCTGCACATCAAGGGAGCTTTGGACGTTCGCCTGTTGGAACAGAGCGTGAGCGAGACCGTCCGACGGCACGAAATCCTGCGGACCACCTTCGACCAGGTGAACGGTCAATTGGTCCAGCTTATTTCTGAGCCGCAGCCCGCCGTCATAGAGATAGTTGACCTGCAAACCCTGCCGCCGTTTGAACGACATGAAGAGGCGCAACGCCTTAGCAGGAAGATGTCGCTGCGTCCTTTCCGACTTGACCGCGCGCCGCTCTTTCGCGTCTCTCTGCTGCGTCTTTCGGAAGAGGAGCACGTGCTGGTCTTCATCATGCATCACATCATCTTCGATGGCTGGTCGGGCGGCGTCCACTTCGGAGAGATGTTTAATATCTACGATGCGTTAATCCGCCGCCGCCCGGCCTCGCTTGCGGAACCGGCCATTCAGTATGCGGATTATGCCGTCTGGCAAAGAGAGCAGTTACGGCGCGGAGTCTTCGACGGTCAACTGGAATATTGGAAACGTCAGCTTGAAGGCGTGCCCGCCGTGCTCGACCTGCCGACGGACAGACCGCGACCCACCGTCCGCAATACGGAAGGCGCGAGCCTCTCGTTTCTCATCTCTGAGACGCTCACCGTGCGACTCAGGCAGTTGAGCCGCGAGCACGGGACGACGCTCTTCATGACGCTGCTGGCGGCCTTCAAGGTGCTGCTCTATCGCTATAGCGGGCAGCGCGACCTGACGGTCGGGACGCCGATTACGAACCGTGAGCAGAGCCAACTGGAAGGACTGATCGGACTGTTCATCAACACGCTGGTGTTGAGAACAGAGCTTGTGCCGGAGGCTGGCTTTCCGCAGTTACTGCGCTCTGTCCGCGAGACGACGATGGGCGCATACGCTAATCGTGATTACCCTTTCGAGAAGCTGCTCGAAACCTTGCAGCCGGAGCGTGACCTGAGTCGCACGCCGCTCTTTCAAGTCTTCTTCGATCTACAGAAGCATCCGAGCCTGCCCGTTGAACCTGAAGGCTTGAGCATCAGCGTCTTGAAGATTGACACGGGCACGGAGAAGTTTGACATCTCGCTCGCTCTGGTTGAATCAGCAGAGGGGTTGAAAGGTCAGTTCGGCTACAGCACTCAACTCTTCGACGCGAAGACCATCGAACGGATGGCGGGCCACTATCAGGTCTTACTGCAAGGCATCGTCGCGGACCCGTCCGTGAGCCTCGCGGACCTGCCTCTGCTGACTCCTGCGGAACGCCTGCAACTTCTCTTTGAATGGAACGAGACGGAGACGCAGTACGCGATGGACAAGTGCGTGCATGAGTTGTTCGAGGAGCAGGCGCATCACAATCCTGACGCTACTGCGGTCAAGTTCGAGGGCCGAGAGTTGAGCTACGGGGAGTTGAACCGGCGCGCGAATAAGCTGGCGCGTCATCTGCGTCTGTTGGGTGTTGGCCCGGAGACGCTGGTTGGCATTTGCATCGAGCGGTCACTGGAATGGGTCGTCGGGTTGCTCGGCATTCTCAAGGCCGGGGGCGCGCACGTCTCGCTCGACCCGACATACCCGCGAGAGCGGCTGGCCTACATGATGAAGGATGCGCGCGCGCCAGTTCTTTTGACCACTGACGCGCTCTCGCGTCGTCAGGACTTTAAAGGCTCTCAGGTGGTGCGACTGGATGCGGACTGGAAGAGTATAGAGCTTGAGAGTGATGAGAGCGTGGCGACTGCAACGAACGCAGCGAACGCAGCGCATCCGGCGTATGTCGTTTATACCTCCGGCTCGACGGGCAGACCGAAGGGCGTTGTGACCACGCACGGGGCTTTGCTCAACCTGGTCTGGTGGCATCGCAAGACCTTCGACGTGTCGCCGCAGTGCCGCGCGAGCCAGGTGGCGCGGATGGGTTTCGACGCCTCCGTCTGGGAACTCTGGCCGTATCTCACGGCTGGCGCGTCCGTCAATATCCTGGACGAAGAGACGCGCTACTCGCCTGCGAAAATCGTTGACTGGTTGATTCGGAATTCAATCGAGATGGGTTGGCTGCCGCCCGCGCTGGGCGAGCGGGTTTTTCAGGAACCTGGGATTGAGGCAGTGCCCTTGAGAGTTCTCTTCGGCGGCTCGGATCGCGCCGTCCTGCGCCCGCCTGAGTCCGCTCCCTTCGCTTACTACAACCCTTACGGGCCGACCGAAGCGAGCGTCATCGTCACCAACGGCCTGCTGCCTCCGAGGGCGCGAGCGGATGGGCCCATACATGTCGGCAGACCTCTGGCTAATACGCAGATTTACATGCTGGACGAAAGGCTGGAACCCGTGCCCGTCGGCATCACGGGCGAGATTTACATCGGCGGCGCGAACCTGGCGAGAGGCTATCTCAACGACGCCGCGCTGACAGCCGCAAAGTTCATCCCGGACCCGTTCGGCGCGCGCGCGGGCGCGCGTCTCTACCGGACGGGCGATGCGGGCCGCTACCTGCAAGACGGAAATATAGAAGTCATCGGTCGGCTTGACCATCAAGTGAAGATACGCGGTTTTCGCATCGAGTTGGGTGAGATAGAGCAGGCTCTCGCGGCGCATCCGGCGGTGCATGAAGCGGTCGTGCTCGCCAGGGAAGAGACGCCCGGACAGAAGCGACTGGTCGCTTATCTCGTGCTCGACAGCAACCGCCAGGGGTCGCCCTCCGCGATGGCACGGCTTCAGGACCAGCGCGTCTCTCAGTGGCAATTACTCTATGACCAGACCTACGAGCAATCGCGCCCTCAGACGCAGACCTTCAACATCGTCGGATGGAACAGCAGCTATACCGGCTTGCCCATTCCGGCAGAGGAGATGCGCGAATGGAGGGATGCGACGGTCGCGCGGATTCTCTCGCTCGGCCCGCGACGCGTCCTTGAAATAGGATGCGGGACGGGCCTGCTCCTGTTCCCGCTCGCGCCCGCCGCCAACGAATATTGGGCCACAGATTTCTCCCGCGCCTCTCTCAACCTGCTCAAGCGACAGGTCGAGGCGGGAGGCGAGCAATTCTCGCGGGTGCGCCTGTTGGAGAGAGCGGCAGACGATTTCCGAGACATCGAGTCAGGCTCTTTTCAACTCGTCATCTTGAACTCTGTGGTCCAATATTTCCCCGATGTCGAATATCTCTTGCGCGTCCTCGAAGGGGCCGTCAGGGCGGTCGCGCCGGGTGGCTCTATCTTCATCGGCGACGTGAGAAATCTGCGGTTGCTGGAAGCCCTGCACACCTCCGTGCATCTCTATCAGGCGGGGCCGGACCTGAGCGCCGCCGTCTTGAGAGAGAGCGTCCGGCGGAGCGTCAACCAGGAAGAGGAGTTGTTGCTTGATAGCCGCTTCTTCATCGCCATCAAAGAGAGAATCCCGGCCATCAGCCGCATAGAGGTCAAGCTCAAACACGGTCGTCATCACAACGAACTGACGCGCTTTCGCTACGACGTGATTCTGCGCGTGGGCCAGGTCGCGCCAACGGCGCAGGACGGGCGGCGACCGTTGACCGGCCACTCTCAACAACTTGATTGGGAAGAGCATGGTCTTACGCTCGATGGCTTGAGAAGTATGCTGGCGGAAATGGAGCCTTCCGCGCTCTGCATTACGAACGTGCCGGATGCGCGCGTGCTCGCGGACGTGCGCGGCGCAGAGTTGCTCGCGCAGGATGAAGGCCCCGCGACCGTCTCTCAGTTGCGAGAAAGCCTCTCGGACCTCGCGTGCGCGGGCGTGGACCCGGAAGACGTGTGGACGCTCTGCGAGGAGAGAGGTTACGAGACGGACCTGCGTCTCTCTGTTAGTGGCGGGCCCGGTCGCTTCGACATTCTACTGAACACGGACGGGCAAGACCTCACGCCCGCGCCGCGCGAGCATGCGCTTCATCTTCATCGAACGAATGACGGGGAGAGGCCGCTCAAACTCTACGCGAACAATCCGCTCCGCAAGGCGATGACGGACCAACTGCTGCCGGAGTTGCGCCAGTGCCTCGAAGAGAGCTTGCCGGACTACATGATTCCGTCGGCGTTCATCGCCATGGATGTGATGCCGCACATGCCCAACGGGAAGGTTGACCGTCGCGCGCTCCCCAGCCCTGAGCCGTCGAGCCTGAGCCCTGAGGTCTCCTATGTTGCCGGGCGCACCCCGCTCGAAGAGAGCCTCGCGCGCATCTGGGCCGAGACGCTGGGGCTGGCGCGTGTCGGCATCCACGATAACTTCTTTGAACTCGGAGGCCACTCGTTGATGGTGGCCCAACTGGTCTCTCGCCTGCGCGACATCTTCTCCATAGAACTGCCCGTGCGAACCTTGTTCGAGACGCCGACCGTCGCCGCACTGGCCGAGCACATCGAAACCATTCACTGGGGAACGCAGGAAGAACATGAGGACTCTCTCGCGGGCGCACTGGAAGAGATGGAGGAGGGAGAGATATGAAAAGTATAGCTGAGTTCTTATCCTCCCTGCGCCGCTTGAACGTGAAGGTCCGGGCGGACGGAGAGCGTCTGCGCTTCAGCGCGCCGAAGGGAGTCTTGACGAAGGAACTGCGCGACGAACTGGCCGCACGCAAAGCGGAGGTTCTATCCTTTCTCAAGCGAGCAAGCGGCGCGCTGCGTCATGCTGCGCCGCCCATTGAGCGCGTGCCTGATGAAGAAGCACGCCCACTCTCCTTCGCGCAGGAGCGTGTGTGGTTCATGGAGCAGTTGGAGGGTGAGAGTCCCGCTTACAACATTCCCGCCGTGCTGCGCCTGCGCGGTCCTCTGGATGAAAAGGCGTTGGCCCACAGCCTGACGGAAATCGTGCGGCGTCATGAAGTCCTGCGCACGACCTTTCCCTTGATGAAGGGGGACGCGAGACAGTTAATTGGACCAGCCCCGGAGACCGTCCCGTTGCCCCTGATGGATTTGCAGCACATGCCGGAGCCTGCGCAGTCCGTGGAAGTTCGCAGGCTCATTGATGAGGAGGCGCAGAGAGCTTTCAACGTTGCTGTGGGGCCGTTGCTGCGCACGACGCTGCTGCGGCTCGCTGCGGAGTCGCACGTCTTGTTGTTGACGATGCATCACATCGTCTCGGATGGTTGGTCCATCGGCATCTTCATACGCGAGTTGGGCACGCTCTACGCGGCTTACATCAAAGGCGAGCCATCCACGCTCGAAGAGTTGAAGATACAGTATGCGGATTTCGCGCACTGGCAGCGTCAGTGGTTGACGGGCGAGGTGCTTGAGCATCAGCTTGGTTATTGGAGACGACAACTCGCCGGTGCGCCCGCTCTGTTGAAACTCCCGACGAATCGCCCGCGACCCCTCGTTCAATCGTTCAGAGCGGCGACCGCGCGCTTCGAGATTGGCCCGCACCTGACGCGGCGACTGAGAGAACTAGGCGAGCGATGCGGGGCGACGCCGTTCATGACTTTGCTCTCTGCCTTCGCCATCCTGCTCGCCAGGTATAGCGGGCAGCGAGACCTGGTCGTCGGCTCACCGATTGCCAACCGCAACCGCACCGAACTCGAATCTCTCATAGGCTTCTTCATCAACACGCTGGTCCTGCGCGTTGAGATGCGCGGAGACCCTTCCTTTGAAGAGTTGCTCGAACGCGTGCGCGCCGTCGCGCTCGATGCCTACGCGCATCAAGACCTGCCGTTCGAGAAGCTGGTGGCAGAGCTACAGCCGGAGCGCAGCCTGAGTCATTCGCCGCTCTTTCAAGCGATGTTCATCATGCAAAATAACCCTATCGGGAAACTGGAAATTCCCGGCCTCCGCGACACCTCTCTGGAGATGGATGTCGGCGTCGTCAGATGCGACGTGACCCTCTCGATGGAAGAGACGGCGCAGGGGTTGAAGGGATTGTGGACCTACAAGCCGGACCTCTTCGACGCCCAAACCATCGCGCGCCTGAGCAGACGCTTTCAAACTCTCCTGAAGAGCATCGCGCAGAATTCCTCTGCCGCGCTCTCCGACTTACGAACGGATGAAGGGTTGACGCTACCGCCACTCTCCAGCGTCTTTGAATCTGAGGAGAAGAAGGTTCCGCTCTCCTATCACCAGGAGCGTCTATGGTTCATAGACCAGTTTGAAACGGGCAACGTCTACGAAGCGAACCCCGCTTATCACAACATCCCTCTCATGCTTCATCTGGACGGCTCAGTGGACGATGCCATGCTTGAGCAGAGCCTCAACATCATCATCAACCGTCACGAGGCTCTGCGAACGAGAATCGTCGGCGGCGGCGGGACGGCGTTTCAGGAGGTGAGGCCGCACGCGACTCTGACGCTCAAGCGCGTGGAGTTGAACGGCGGCTCGACGATTGATGAACTGGAAGAGTTGTGTCTGGAAGAGGCTCGCCAGCCTTTCGCTCTTGACCGAGACCTGCTCATCCGCGCGACGCTCTACAGGATGTCCGGCGAGGAAGCGATGCTCCTGATAGTCCTGCATCACATCATCGCGGATAAGAGCTCCACGCGGCTCATCATGCGCGAGCTCGTCGAACTCTACGACGCGCATGCGGGCGGGCGCGCGCCGCGACTGCCGGAACAGTCTCTTCAATATTCGCATTATACGCGCTGGCAGCGCGGCCTTCCGGCGGAGGCGTTGGAGACCCTGCTCCTGTTTTGGAAGCATCAACTTGGCGGGCCGCTGCCCGCGCTTGAGCTTCCGACGGATCGCGCGCGTCCGGCGATTCACACCTACACGGCTGCGCGTCATGCGTTCAGTCTGGATGCAGAGCTTGCGGGGCGCATCAAGATGCTGGGGACGAGAACGCGCGGCGGCCAGTTCACAGTCCTGCTCGCCGGATTCAACGCGCTGCTGCGCCGCTATTCCAGGCAGGACACAATCATCGTCGGGACCAGCGATGCAGGCCGCGACCAACCCGGACAGGAGAGCCTGCTTGGGCCAACTGACAACCTCCTCGTGCTGCGCGGCGAGTTGGCGGGGAATCCGACCTTTGATGCGCTGCTCGCGCAACTGGGCGGCACGGTCAGTCGTGCGCGCGAGCATCGAGAGATGCCTTTCGATAGGCTCGTGCTTGAGTTGAACCCGGAAAAGGACATGAGCCGCACGGCCCTCTTCGATGTCCTCTTTCAGTTTGAAGAGCATGATTCGCCGGACCTCTCGATGGGCGATGTCAGAGCGCGCCTCGTCGAGACCAACACAGGCTATGGCAAGTATGACATCAATCTTGCGCTGCGCGCTGAGGGGGACCGTTTGCTGGCGACCGTCGTTTACAACGCGGACCTCTACGACAGTTTCACCATCGCGCAGATGATGCGCCACTTTGAAACGATGCTCGGCTCGCTCGTCCGTGAGCCGTCGCGCAGGGTTGACGACGTGGCGTTGCTCAGCGAGGCGGAACAGCAGCAGCAACTCGTTGCCTGGAACTCTACGCAGGCCGCCTATCCTGAAGATAAGACGTTGGACCAACTCTTCCATGAGCAAGCGTGCAGGACTCCGGGCGCGACGGCGTTGGTGTGTGAGGATGAGAGCCTGACGTACTTGGAACTTGAGGAGCGCGCCAACAGGCTGGCCCATCATCTCAGAGAAAGAGGCGCGGCGCGCAATGAACTCGTCGCCGTTTGTCTCGAAAGGTCCAGCGAGTTGGTCGTCGCACTGCTCGGCGTCTTGAAGGCGGGCGCGGCCTACCTTCCTTTGGAACCCGCGTTCCCGGCAGAGCGATTGCGCTTCATGATGGAGGACGCGGGCGTCTCGTGCGTCATCACGACGGCTCGCTTGCTCAACGAAGCGATAGAGAAGGTCACGCACGTCATTCTTCTGGACGCAGACGGCGAGAGCATTTCCGCGCAGCCCTCTACGCCTCCGGCGCATCATTCCTCTGCCAGCGATGTGGCCTACTGCATCTACACCTCCGGCTCGACCGGGCAACCGAAGGGAGTGCTGTTGGAGCATTGCAACGTGGTCCGCCTGATGATTAACGAGAGGCCGCGTTTCAGTTTCACGAGTGAAGACGTGTGGACCATGTTTCACTCCTGCTGCTTTGACTTTTCTGTATGGGAGATGTACGGCGCGCTCCTCTACGGAGGCAAACTCGTTATCGTTCCATCGCAGGTCACGAAAGACCCTCGCTTGTTGCTTGAACTGCTCGCGCGCCACAACGTCACCGTCTTAAACCAGACGCCTTCAGCCTTCTATGCGCTGGCGCAGGAATCACTCAAACATCCGCAGATGAAGCTGTCACTCCGCTACGTCATCTTCGGGGGCGAGGCGTTGCATCCCGCGCGGCTCAGAGAATGGAAGGAAGCGCATCCCGACATCACGCTGGTCAACATGTACGGCATCACGGAGACGACCGTTCACGTCACCTATAAGGAAATCTCCGAGACTGAGATTCAAACAGACGCGTGCAACATCGGTGGGCCCATCCCGACGACTAGCGTCTACGTCCTTGACGACAATCTGCGCCTTCTCCCGGTCGGCGTGCCCGGTGAGATATGCGTCGGAGGCGCGGGCGTGGGGCGCGGCTACCTGGGGCGCGGCGACCTGACCGCCGAAAGGTTCGTGCCGAATCCTTACAGGCCGGGCGAGCGAATGTACCGCTCAGGCGATGCGGCGCGGCGGCTGCCCGGAGGCGAGTTGATTTACCTGGGGCGTCTGGACGAGCAGGTGCAGGTGCGCGGCTACAGGGTCGAGTTGGGCGAAATCCAGAACCACTTGCGGCAACACACGGCGGTCGCAGAGGCTGCGGTGATTGCCCTGCCGGGCCGTTCGGAGATGACGGAGATAGTGGCCTATGTCGTGCCCGCTTCGGACATCAACCTGACGGATCGCGCGCATTCGCAAGACGAAGCGTTGGACCGTCTCCCGCACAGGCCGCTCTATGAACTGCCCAACGGGATGGAGGTCTTCTACCAGAACAAGAACGAGACGGATTTTTTGTACGAGGAGATTTTCGAGCAGCAAAATTATTTCAAGCACGGCATCAACATCAAAGATGGCGAGACCATTTTCGACGTTGGCGCGAACATCGGTCTCTTCAGTCTCTTCGTCAGCCAGGTGTGCCGCGACGCAGTCGTCTATGCCTTTGAACCCATCCCCGCGATATTTGAAGTGCTGCGTCTCAACAGCGAGCTTCACGGCCCGAACGTGAAGGCGTTCGAGTGTGGCCTGGGCCGGACGGCGAGGCGTGAGATGTTCACCTTTTATCCGCACGTCTCCATCTTCTCCGGTCGCTTCGCAGACTCCGCGAAGGAGCGCGAGATTATTAAATCCTTCCTCCTGCACCGGCAGGAGAGCGCGCCGCATGAGACCGCGCTGGCTCCTGATGAGCTTGATGAACTGCTGAAAGAACGCCTCTCGGCTGAAGAGGTCGAATGCGAGTTGAAATCGCTCTCGGACGTGATACGCGAGAACGGCGTCGAGCAGATAGACCTGCTCAAGATTGACGTGGAGCAGAGCGAGTTGGATCTGCTGGCCGGGATTGAAGAACAGGATTGGCCCAGGATTAAACAGGTCGTGATGGAGGTTCACAACGTTGACGACCGGCTCGGACAGATTCAATCGCTGCTCGAAGCGCGCGGCTTTCATCTCGTCGTCGAACAGGACGACTACTTCAAAGACACCAGCAACTATAACCTCTACGCGATGCGGCCAACAGGCGAAGCGCAACAGCCAGTCGCGCTCCAACCCGCGCGCAAGCTCATGCCGGGCGTCGCCTCTACGAGAATCAGTTCGCACAGGCTGGTGAAGAACCTGCGAGGCTTCCTGGCGGGCAAACTGCCTGAGTACATGGTCCCATCTGCGTTCGTGTTGCTTGATAAGTTTCCCCTGACGGCGGGCGGCAAACTGGACCGTCGCGCGCTTCCGGCCCCGGAGAGCGCGGCGGCTCTCGCAGAGTCTGTCCTGGTCGCTCCGCGCACGCCCGTCGAGCAGCAGATAGCAAACATCTGGATGGAAGTGCTCGGCCTCAAGCGTGTCGGGATTCACCAGAACTTTTTCGAGTTGGGCGGTCATTCTTTGCTCGCCACGCAGGTCATCTCGCGGCTGCGCGACGCCTTCGCTGTGACCTTGCCGGTCCACAGCCTGTTTGAATCGCCGACCGTTGCCGGTCTCGCCCTGACGATTGAGAGAGCCTGCGCGACAAGCGCGAAGGAGCCTGCGGAACCGTTGCTGGTCTCTGTTTCCAGAGAGGCTCACCGCGCGAAATTATCTTCGGTTGATAAAGGCTAGATGAACATCTGTCGAAATGATGAAGAGGGTTTTCAGTGACGATGCGACCTACTGAGTCGGACACAACTCAAGGCGGCGAGCGACCGGCGCAAGGACCGCCGGAGGCGGAGGTCTTTGTCTTCCCTGCCTCCTTCGCGCAACAAAGGCTCTGGTTTCTGAATCACCTTGAGCCTGACAGTCCCGCTTATAACATCGCCGCCGCCATTGACCTCAGAGGCACGCTCGATGTCGCCGCGCTCACAGAGAGCCTCAACGAGATTGTGCGCCGTCACGAAGCTCTGCGCACGACCTTCGCCTACAGGGACGGCGAGCCCGTGCAGGTCATCGCGCCGTCGCTCTCCCTGCCAGTGCCGTTAGTGGACCTGGAATCTATGACCGACGCCCCGGTGGAAACGGAGGTGCTGCGCCGCGCCAACGATGAGGCCCGACGCCTCTTCGATTTGAGCAAGGGGCCACTGCTGCGTGCCACCGTGCTGAGGGCCGGAGCAGAGCGTCATGTGTTACTGATAACGATGCATCACATCGTCTCGGATGGTTGGTCCATGAGCGTCTTCATACGCGAGTTGGGCGCTCTCTACGCTGCTTATCTGAAGGGCGAGCCATCCACGCTCGAAGAGTTGAAGATACAGTACGCGGATTTCGCGCACTGGCAGCGTCAATGGTTGACGGGCGACGTGCTCAAAAGACAGGTCAACTATTGGAAGCGGCAGTTGAGAGGTGTTCCGCCTCTGCTCGAACTTCCGACGGACCAGCCGCGCCCCGCTATTCAGACCTTTCGCGGCGCGATGCTGGACTTTGAAATAGACCGCCGGTTGGCCGGGCAACTGAAGTCTCTCGGCCAGCAATGCGGGGCGACGCCGTTCATGACTTTGCTCTCCGCCTTCGCCATCCTGATGAACCGCTATAGCAGCCAGGAGGAGATGGTCGTCGGCTCGCCGATTGCCAATCGGAACCGCAGCGAGATTGAGCCGCTCATAGGATTTTTCGTCAACACGCTGGCGTTGAGAGTTGACCTCTCCGGCGACCCGACTTTCAAGGAGTTGCTCGGACGCGTGCGACAGGTCACGCTGGACGCTTACGCGCATCAAGACCTGCCCTTCGAGCTTCTCGTTGACGAACTGCAACTTGAAAGGAACCTGAGCCGCAACCCGCTCGTGCAGGTGCTCTTTATTCTACAGAACTCGCCCGCGCCGCCGCTTCAACTGCCGGGCCTGAGCCTCAAGCGATTGGAGGTTGACACGCTCGCCGTGAGGTTCGATCTGGAAGTTCACCTGTGGGAAGTTGAAGACGAATTGCGCGGCTATTTCGTTTACAACACGGACCTCTTCGGCGCGGCCACAGTCTCCCGCATGAGCGCGCACTTCCAGACCTTGCTCAACGGCATCGCCGCACATCCGGGCCAGCATATCTCTCAACTGCCACTGCTCTCCGCAGATGAGCGCGCGCAGTTGATTGAAGAGTGGAACGACACCGCATCGCCTTACACGCGCAGATGCATTCATGAACTGTTTGAGAGGCAAGCGAAGAAGACGCCGGACGCGGAGGCTCTGGTTTTCGGCAATCATCGAGTGACGTACAGGGAGTTGGATGTGAAGGCCAACCGGCTCGCGCATCATCTGCGCGGGTTGGGCGTCGGGCCTGAAGCGCTGGTCGCCGTTTACATGGAACGCACGGCGGATTTGCTCGCGGGGTTGCTGGCGATTCTGAAGGCGGGCGGCGCGTACGTGCCTTTAGACACACGCTATCCGGCCAAGCGTCTCGCCTTCATCCTTGAGGATACGGCGACGCCCGTGCTGCTGACCGACAGCCGTTTGGTAGAGCAACTGCCCGGCAACTACTCCGCGCGCGTCGTGTGTGTTGATAGAGATGAGGAGTTTGCTGGCGAAAGCTCTGACGCCCCGCATGCTTGGAGCGAGCCTGAGAGCCTCGCTTATGTGATGTACACGTCCGGCTCTACGGGGATGCCGAAGGGCGTCGCCATAGAGCATCGCAACGCCTGCGCGCTGTTGCACTGGGCCAAGCAGGTTTTTTCGCCGGAGCGACTTGCGGGCACGCTCGCCTCAACTTCCATCTGCTTCGACCTCTCCATCTTTGAACTCTTTCTACCCTTGTGCGTGGGCGGCAAAGTCATCCTCGCGGAGAACGCGCTGCACCTGCCGTACGTGCCAGCTATCAACGAAGTGACGCTGCTCAATACGGTCCCGTCGGCGATTGCAGAGTTGTTGCAAACGAGCGCGGTCCCGCCCTCTGTCAGCACCGTCAACCTGGCGGGCGAGCCGCTCAAGAATGCTCTCGTGCAGGAGGTCTATCGCAAGACGGGCGCGGACCAGGTCTGGAACCTCTATGGGCCAACGGAGGATACCACCTACTCGACCGCCTCGCTCATCGCGCGGGGCACAAGCGAGCCTGTCACCATCGGCAGACCCGTGACGAATAAGCGTGCCTACATTTTAGACGACCGCTTGAATCCGGTTCCCGTAGGCGTGCCGGGCGAACTGATGACGGGTGGTGACGGTGTCGCGCGGTGCTACCTGCGCCGCGCGGATTTGACGGCGGAGAAGTTCATCCCGGACCCGTTCTCGGCGGAGCCTGGCGCGCGCCTCTATCGCACGGGAGACCTCGCGCGCTATCTGCCCACAGGCGAGATAGAGTTTCTGGGGCGCAAGGACCGGCAGGTCAAGATACGCGGCTTTCGCATCGAGCCTGATGAGATTGAGGCGCACTTGCTTGAGCATCCTGAGGTGCGCGATGCAGCCGTCATCATCAGCGACGAACAGCCGGGCGATGAACGCCTGCTGGCCTACGTCGTGGCGGAAGAGCGGCCCGCGCCCGTCGCGCAGCAAGAGGAACTCGCCGCCGACCAGTTAGCCAGTTGGGAGGAGGTCTTCAACGGGAGAATCGCAGAGCAGGAAGCCTTGATAGCCGACCCGTTGTTCAATACGACGGGCTGGCTGAGCAGCTATGACGGCAAGCCTCTGCCCGAAGCACAGATGCGCGTCTGGGCCAGCGATATTGTCGAGCAGGTTCTAACGCGGCGTCCACGTCGCATCCTGGAAATCGGTTGCGGGAGCGGCATGCTCTTATTTCAGCTTGCCCCGCATTGCGAACTCTACAGGGGCACTGACTTCTCGCAAGCCTCGCTCGATTACGTGCAAGGCTGCATCTCGCAGGACGAGAGAAAGTGGGCCCACGTCAGTCTCGCTAAGAGGACGGCTGACGATTTTCGAGACGTAGAGGCGGACTCCTTCGACGCCGTTATTCTCAGTTCCGTCGTGCAATACTTCCCCGGCGTAGAGTATCTGCTCAAAGTCCTGGAGGGAGCCGTCCGCGCGGTGCGCCCAGGTGGTTTCATCCTGCTCGCGGACCTGCGCAGCCTGCACCTGTTGAGGGCGTTTCATACCTCTGTCCAACTGCACAAGGCGGAAGCCGGAGTGACCTTGAGCGAGTTGAAAGGGAGAGTTCAGAAACAACTTCTGCAAGAGGCGGAGCTCTTCGTCGCGCCGGAATTCTTCCACGCGCTGCGGGAGCGTTTCCCAAAGATAAGCGACGTGCGCGTGCGGCTGGAACGCGGGCGCGAACGTAATGAACTGAACAAGTTTCGTTACAGCGCGTTGCTGCGCGTGGGCGGTGAGAGGAACGATGAAGTCGCATGCGAGTTGATGGACGGGAACGGGAAAGGGCTGGCGTTGATTCGAGATTGCTTGCAGGCCCGGCAGCCGGAAAGAATGTGCGTGACGGGGATGCTCAACGCGCGTCTGGCGGGTGATGTGAGGAGCGTCGAACTGCTGGCGGAGGACGATGGCACGCGCGACGTTGAGGCTCTGCGCCATGCGCTGCGTGAGTTCGAGACGGAAGCCGTGGACCCGGAAGAGATTTGGCGGATGGGAGCAGAGCTCGGTTACAAGGTCGAGGTCTGCTGGTCACAGCAGGGAGACGAACGGTTGAACGCGGCCTTCGTGCGGGAAGGGAGCGGGCCGTTTCCTTCTTTGATGGAGGCGGGGCCGACGCGCCCCTGGCATTCATACACGAACAATCCACTGCAAGCCAAACAGGCCGCCATGCTCATCCCGCAGTTGCGAAGTTATCTGCGAGAACGTTTGCCGGATTACATGGTCCCGAACGGCTTCTTGCTGTTGGAAAAAATTCCGCTTCTCCCGAACGGCAAAGTTGACCGCAAAGCACTCAAGAGGACGGGCGCGATGCAGGCGACCGGCGCGGCGGGCGCGATGCAGGCCACGCCTGAGACCGAGATGGAGCGGGCCATCACGGCTGTGGTTGAGCAAGTCCTCGCCATCGAGAAGGTGGGCGTCCTGAGCAACTTCTTCGACATCGGCGCAAACTCCATCCGCATCGTGCAGATACACAGGAAATTGAAGGAAGCTTTAGGCAAGGATATTCCAGTGGTCGAGATGTTCAAGAACCCGACTATCAGGTCGTTGGCGAAGTATCTCGGAGAGGCGCAGCCCGACGGAGAGATGCTCAGGCAGGTCGGCGAGCAGGCACAGCGACGAAAGGTCGAGCGACAAAGGCGTATGCTGCGCAAGCCCGTGCCGAACGCCGCGCCCGGCCAGCAACAAAAGTAATTCTCGTATTGGCAAGGAGACTCGATTATGAACCGGCATGAACCAGGCCGAGAGACAGACGTGGGACCACTTCATGCGCGAGGGATAGATTACCTTGAACTCTACGTCGGCAACGCCAGACACGCGGCGCACTTTTACCGGACCGCCTTCGGCTTCAACACCGTAGCCTACGCCGGACCTGAGACCGGCGCGCGCGACCGCGTTTCCTTCCTCGTAGCGCAGGGCACTATCAGGCTCTTGCTGACCTCGCCGATGAACTCCGACGGTCCGATTGCAGAGCACTTCAACCTTCATGGCGACGGCGTTAAGGACATCGCCCTGAGGGTGGATGATGCGGCTGCCGCTTTCGCCGGGACGGTGAGCAATGGCGCGCGTCCCGTCATGGAGCCGACCGCGTTTGAAGACGGCGACGGTCGTGTCATCAAAGCGACTGTCGCCACGTTCGGCGACACGGTTCATTCCTTCATCGAGCGCGAAGATTATCGCGGCCTGTTCCTTCCGCATTTCATCGCCCTCGAAAATCCGGTCCCGGCGATGCCGATGGGCCTGGACTATCTGGACCACCTGGCCGTCGGCGTCGAGAGGGGCGAGGCGAGTCGCTGGGCGGGGTTTTACAGGGACATGCTCGGCCTGGACCTCTCGCAGGAGGAAGACATCTCTTCGGACTATAGCGGGATGAATACCAAAGTCCTGCGCAACGGCTCGGACAACATCGTCCTTGTGATTGTCGAACCGCTCCCCGGCAAACGCCCCTCGCCGATTGACGAGTACTTGATGTACTACGGCGGGGCCGGGGTGCATCACATCGCGGTGCGCGCCGGAGACATCATTCGCAGCGTCGGCGCGCTCAGGGCCAACGGCGTCGAGTTCGCGCACACGCCCGACGCTTACTATGATGCCCTGGCCGAGCGTGTCGGGACGATTCCCGAAAGCATCTCGGAACTGCGCGATCAGAACATCCTGGTAGACCGTGACCAGTGGGGCTACCTGATGCAGATTTTCGTCAAGCCGATGCAGACCCGTCCGACCTTCTTCTTTGAAATCATCCAGCGAGCGAACGCGCGCGGCTTCGGCAACGGCAACATCAAGGCTCTCTTTGAGGCCATCGAGCGCGAACAGTTAATGCGCGGCAACGTGTGACCAAAGAGGCTGGATTCAAGACTGGCGCAGACGGAGGATAAAACATGAAGACACCCGATGAACTGGAAGGCGTAGCCGTCATAGGCATGAGCGGTCGCTTTCCGAAAGCTCGCAACATTAAAGAGTTCTGGCAGAACCTGGTTGACGGCGTAGAATGTATCTCCTTTCCCACCGTCGAAGAGATGATTGAGTCCGGGGTTGATGCCCTTGAAGTGACTCATCCAGATTACGTCAGAGCCGGGTGTTTTCTCGAAGACATAGACCTCTTCGACGCGGCCTTCTTCGGCGTCAGCCCGAAAGAGGCGGAGATTATGGACCCGCAGCACCGCATCTTTCTTGAGACCGCCTGGGAGGCTCTCGAACACGCGGGCTACGACCCGGATACCTACGAGGGCGAAATCGGCGTCTATGCCGGTTGCACGATGAGCACCTATATGCTCTTCAACCTCAATCCCAAACTCGGACAGAGCCTGCCGCTCGTCCTCGGAAATGATAAGGACTATCTGAGCACGCGCATCAGCTACAAGCTCAACCTGCGAGGGCCGAGCGTGAGCATCCAGTCGGCTTGCTCTACCTCTCTGGCGGCGGTCAGCCTGGCCTGCGATAACCTGCTCGATTACCAGTGCAGCATCGCCCTCGCCGGAGGCGTCGCCACGCGCGTCCCGCACAAACGCGGCTACCTCTATGAGCAGGGCGGCATCCTCTCGCCGGACGGGCACTGCCGCGCTTTCGATGCGAGGGCGCAGGGAACCATCTTCGGAAGCGGCGTCGGCGTCGTGGCCTTGAAGCGGCTGAAAGATGCTGTGGCCGACGGAGACACGATTCACGCCGTCATCAAGGCCACAGCCGTCAACAACGACGGCTCTCACAAAGTCGGTTATACGGCCCCCAGCGTAGAGGGTCAGGCGCGGGTCATCGCCATGGCCCAGGCGATGGCCGATATTTCGCCCGACACTATCAGCTATGTGGAAACGCACGGGACCGGAACCTCGCTCGGAGACCCGATTGAAGTCGCCGCGCTGACGCAGGCTTTCCGTGCGGGCACGCAGCGCAAAGGCTTTTGCGCCATCGGCTCGGTCAAGACCAACATCGGGCACGCGGACTCTGCTGCGGGCATCGCCGGTCTCATCAAAACCGTGCTCGCCCTTGAGCATCAGGTGCTGCCGCCGAGCCTCAATTTTGAACAGCCCAACCCGGACATTGATTTCGAGAACAGCCCCTTCTATGTCAACAGCACGCTGCAAGAGTGGAAGAGCAACGGGACACCGCGCCGCGCAGGCGTCAGCGCGTTCGGCATCGGAGGGACGAACGCTCACGCGGTCCTCGAAGAAGCGCCCGCGTCCGAGCCTTCCTCGGAATCGCGCCCGCGCCAGTTGCTCCTGTTGTCCGCTAAGACCAGGTCCGCGCTCGACGCCGCGACGATGAACCTGTCCGAACATTTAAAGCAGCATCCGAACGCAAGACTGGCGGACGTGGCCTTCACGCTCGGCGTTGGCCGCCAGGCTTTCAATCATCGCCGCGCGCTGGTCTGCGAGGATACGGCGTCGGCGTTGGCCGCGCTGGATTCTCTGGACCCGAAACGAGTCTTCACCAGCACGCAGGAGGTCGCTGAGCGTTCGGTCGTCTTCATGTTTCCGGGGCAGGGAGCGCAGTACGTCAACATGACGCGCGAACTGTACGAGGTTGAAACCGCATTTCGTGAGGAGGTCGCGCGCTGCTCTGAAATTCTTCAGCCGCATCTCGGCTTGGACCTGCGCGATGTTCTCTACCCGGCGTTGGAACAGGCGGAAGCCGCGTCGCAGCAACTGACGCAGACCTTCCTGACGCAGCCCGCGCTCTTCGTCGTCGAGTACGCGCTGGCGCGTTTGTGGATGAAGTGGGGCGTGCAGCCGCGCGCGATGATTGGTCACAGCATCGGCGAATACGTCGCGGCGTGTCTGGCCGGAGTCTTCTCTCTGGAAGACGCGCTGGCGTTGGTGGCCGCGCGCGGACGTTTAATGCAGCAACTTCCCGCAGGCGCGATGCTCGCCGTGACGCTCTCCGAGGAGCAACTACAACCGCACCTCGGACCGGACCTCTCGCTGGCAGCCATCAACGCCTCTTCGATGTGCGTCGTCTCAGGGACGAGCGGGGCCGTCTCAGCATTGCAAGCAGAGTTGACAGGGCAGGGCGTGGAGTGCCGCAGCCTGCATACCTCTCATGCTTTTCATTCCGAGATGATGAGGCCCATTCTCGCTCCGTTCACCGAGCGCGTGAGAAGCGTGAGTCTGAAGCCGCCACAAATCCCCTATCTCTCCAACGTCACTGGAAAATGGATTACCGCCGCCGAAGCAACCGATGCGAATTATTGGGCCAGGCATTTGCGACAGGCCGTGCGCTTCGCCGATGGCATTCAGGAGCTACTGAAAAATCCAGGTCAGATTCTGCTGGAGGTGGGACCGGGACGGACCCTGAGCACGCTGGCGAAACGACAACCTGACAGGGCGGCGGGGCAGGTCTTGCTCACTTCCGTGCGTCATGCCGAAGACCGCTCATCGGATGAAGAATTCCTGCTCCAAACTTTAGGCAAACTCTGGCTCTCAGGCTTCAAAGTTGACTGGGCCAACTTCTACGCGGACGAGCGACGACAACGCGTGCCCTTGCCCACCTATCCCTTCGAGCGCAAACGCTACTGGATGGACGCGCAGAAGAACGGGAACGCGACCGGCGCAGGCGCAAGGAAGGCGGGCGACGCCCCTCACGCGCGCCGCAGCCGGGAGCTTGCAGACTGGTTCTATACTCCATCATGGAAACGTTCTCCCCTGCCAGCCCTTCAGACCAATGATGCGCCCGCGCCCTCTCTCACGCTCATCTTTGCGGACGACTGCGGCCTCGGAGCGGGCCTGGCGAAACGGCTCGAACAATCCGGCGGGGAAGTAATTTCGGTGAAGACGGGCGCGGAGTTTGGCGTTGCGGGCGAGCGCGCATATCAACTGAACCCTTCACGCAGCGAGGACTATGACAGCCTGCTCGCGGAGCTTCGCGCGCAGGGCAAGAGCCTGACGAACATCGTTCACCTGTGGAGCGTCACCGAAAATGTTGGACCATCGGACGACGCGCCTCAATTGACGGGGCAACTTCAAGACCTCGGATTTCAGAGCCTCATCTTTCTCGCACAGGCTCTCGGCAGGCAGGACGAGATGGGCCAACTGCGAATGATGGTCGTCTCCAACAACCTTCAGGAAGTGACGGGAGACGAGGAGCTTTCGCCTGAGAAGGCGACGCTGCTCGGTCCTGTCAAGGTCATTCAGCAGGAGTATCCGCACATCACTTGCCAGAGCGTTGACGTGAGCGGTCACAGGCAAGAGAGGCTGTTGGGCCAACTCCAGGCGGAACTCGCCCATGATGTCTCCAGCAGCAACGAGCAGGTGATCGCCTATCGCGGCAATCATCGCTGGGTGCAGACCTATGAGCCTTTCCGCCTTGACGCGCCCGCCAACGGAAACTCGCGTTTGAAACAGGGAGGCGTTTACTTAATCACGGGCGGCCTCGGCGGCGTCGGCCTGACGCTCGCGGAGTATCTGGCGAAGACGATGCAGGCCAAGCTGATTCTGACGGGACGTTCAAGCCTGCCGCCGCCAGCCGAGTGGGACACTTGGCTGGACCAACATGGAGACGAGGATGGCGTGAGCCGTAAAATCCGCAAGGTGCGGGAACTGGAAAGTCTGGGCTCGGAAGTCATGGTCGCCAGCGCGGACGTGTCCGATGACGCGCAGATGCTTGAAGCGGTCAACGAGGGGCTGGCCCGTTTCGGTCACATCAACGGCGTCATTCATTCTGCGGGAGTGCCTGCGGGCGGCATCATCCAGCTTAAAACGCCGGAGATGATCGAACCCATACTGGCTCCCAAGCTCAAGGGCACGATGGTGCTCGACCGTCTCTTCAAGGAGATGCCGTTGGATTTCTTCGTCCTCTGCTCATCTCTCACTTCAGTCGTCGGCGGGTTCGGGCAGGTTGATTACTGCGCGGCGAATGCTTTCATGGATGCTTACGCGAGTCGTCGCACCTCGCAGGATGAAGGCTTTACGGTGAGCATTAACTGGGACGCCTGGCGTGATGTGGGGATGGCTGCGGAGGCAGCCAGGCAGCAACGACCGCTCGCGGCTACGGAATCAACGCGAGCCAAAGATGTGGCGCATCCTTTGTTCGACCAGTGCCTGAGCGGGGCCGCTGGTTCGGAGACTTACATCACACGCTTCAGCACCCTTGAGCATTGGGTTCTGAGCGACCATAAGGTGACGGGGGCGGCGACCTTGCCGGGCACTGCGTATCTGGAAATGGCGCGGGCCGCTTTTGAGAATCAGACGGGCGGCGGGACCATAGAGATACGAGACGTGCTATTCGTGGCTCCCTTGATTGTCGCGGAGGACGAGCAGAAAGAGGTCCACACGATTTTGCGGAAGCAGGGAGACGGCGTTGAGTTCTCGATTCTGAGCAGGTTGGAAGCGGGGCAGGACTCCTGGCAGGAACACGCAAGAGGCAAGCTATCGCTCGTTGAAACATCGCCGCCCGAAAGAGTCTCTCTCGGAGAGATTGAGGCGCGCTGTCGCCAGCAGGAGATTACCGTCACGGAAAGAGAGCATAAATCGCAGCAGGGCTTTATGGAGTTCGGGCCGCGCTGGGACAACCTCAAGCAGATAAGCTTCGGGATAGACCAGGGTCTAGCCTTCCTTGAACTGCCCGCCGCCTTCGCAGATGATGTCAAGTCTTACAAACTGCACCCGGCGATGCTCGATTCCGCCACAGGCTTTCTCAGCATCAGGGCACAGAACGGAAGTCCATACTTGCCCTTCGGCTATAAGAGCATCAGGGTCAAAGGCTCTATGTCAGGCAAGGTTTACAGCTACGCACGTTTCGCGCAGGACAACCAGCCCTCAAGCGGAACTCTCAAGCTGGACATCTCCATCCTTGATGAGCAGGGCAGAGAGCTTGTCGAAATCAAAGAGTACATGTTGAGGAAGGTTGACGTTGAGAGGCTCGCCGCGAAGGCTGAAAGAACGCTTGCCATCGAAGAGGCGCAGAATTTTCATCTGGGCATCTCTTCGCCGGGCATCCTGGATAACCTGAGATACAGACCCGCGCCGCGCATGCAGCCGAGCCCAGGCGAGTTGGAAATCGAAGTCCACGCGACGGGCCTCAACTTCAAGGAGGTCTTGATTGCGACGGGCTTGATGCCGCTCCCGCCGGATGTCACGTTTGGCTTCGGCCTTGAGTGTGCGGGGCGTGTCACCGCGCTCGGAGAAGGAGTCGAAGATTTCCGTATCGGGGATGAAGTGCTCGCGCTGGCCGGTCCCTCCTTCAGCCCGTACGTCACGACCCCGGCCATGTGGGCGGCGAAAAAACCGTCGCATCTCAGCTTTGAAGAGGCGGCCACGATTCCCGTCGCTTTCGTCACGGCCTATTACTCGCTCATCACGCTCGGCAGGATGAGGCGCGGCGAGCGCGTGCTGATTCATGCCGCAGCCGGAGGCGTCGGGATGGCCGCCGTGCAGGTCGCGCAGTGGGCCGGGGCAGAAATCTACGCGACGGCAGGCAACGAGGAGAAGCGAGAGTTCCTGCGCTCGCTCGGCATCGAGCATGTTATGGACTCACGCTCGCTGGCCTTCGCAGACGAGGTGATGCAACAGACGGGCGGGCAGGGAGTGGACCTTCTTTTAAACTCGCTCGGCGGCGAATTCCTGACCAAAGGTCTCAAAGTCTTAGCTCCCTTCGGACGCTTTCTGGAGATCGGCAAGCGAGACATTTACAACGACACACAGATCGGGCTGCGCCCCTTCGACAAGAGCTTATCCTTCTTTGCGATAGACGTGGGCCCAAGAAACACGCCGGACCTGCGTTCCACCTGGCAGCAGGTTGTCCAGCACTTCACAGAGGAAACCTTCAAGCCTCTGCCGAGCACAGTCTTTCCCATCAACGAGGTGTCCAAAGCTTTCGAGTACATGGCGCGGGCAGGACACATCGGCAAGATTGTGGTCTCACTGGAAGATAGAGATGCGCTCTTAAGATTCGCGGCGTCCGCCGCAGAGAGCGTCGAGACGGCGGGTGGGCCCAAGTGGCGCTCTGCCGCCGCCGGACTCTCTCGCGTCGAACATGGCCCATCTGAAAAGTCTGCCGCGCCGCGCAGGCTCTACGACGCTGCGGGGTCCGAAGAAGGGCTTTTACCTTCAGATGGCGCGCAAGCCTTCAGCCTCATCCTGGGCAGCACGCTGCCGCAAGTTTTGGTGACGGCCCGCGATTTTCTCCATCAAGGCTTTGACAGCCCGCAATTGATAGAGGCCAGGGGTGAGACGAGCGATTACAGACCCTCGCACCCGCGACCCGGATTGAATAATGAGTACGTCGCGCCGAGAAACGAGATTGAGCAGATTATCGCTGGCATCTGGCAGAACCTGCTCGGCATAGAGCAAGTGGGCGTTCACGACGACTTCTTTGAACTTGGCGGAGACTCTCTCTCAGCCACGCAGGTCATCGCGCGCGTGCGCGAGGCGCTTCAGGTCGAGATAGCCGTCGGTAAGATGTTCGAGGATGCCACCGTGGCGGGCCTGGCCGGACTCGTCGAGCCGACACGTTGGTCCGCGCAACATCTACAGACTTCTTCAGCAGACACGGAGAGCGAGAGAGAAGAAGGATTACTATGAACGTCTTTGAGTTGCTGTCTGCTCTCAACGCCCTCGGCGTGAGAGTGTGGGCGGAAGGCGGGGGACTGCGATACAGCGCACCGAAGGGCGCGCTGACGCCGGACCTGCTCGCCCGCCTGCGACAGCACAAAGCGGACATCATAGAGTTTCTGCGAAAGGCGGAAGAGAGCGCGGGCGAGACTCTGCCGCCGATTGAACCCGCGCCCCGCGACGGCCCTCTGCCGCTCTCCTTCGCGCAGCAGCGATTGTGGTTTCTCAATCAACTCAAGAGCGAACACGCCGCTTACAATATCCCTCTGGCCTGGCGTCTGACGGGGTCGCTAGATGTGGCCGCGCTGGGCCTTAGTCTGACGGAAATCGTTCGCCGTCATGAATCCTTGCGAACCACCTTCGAGACGGTGGACGGGCAGGCGTTGCAAAAAATCAATCCGCCGCGTGACTTCAATCTGCCTCTCATTGACTTGCAGTCGCTGGCCGAAGATGAAAGGCGAGCCGAAGCGCAACGTCTCGTGATTGAACACTCGGACGCACCTTTCGATTTGACCGCGCCGCCTTTGATACGAGCAGCCCTGTTGCGCCTGGGCCATGATAGCCACCTGCTGCTCGTCGCCATTGACCACATCGCCTGCGATGGTTGGTCTCTGGGGATATTTTTTCAGGAGTTGGCGACGCTCTACGCGGTCTACTCGAAAGGGGCGCAGTCGCCTCTGCCGGAGTTGACCATCCAGTATGCGGACTTCGCCAGGTGGCAGCGTCTCTGGCTTCAGGGCGAGACGTTGGAGAAGCAACTCGGCTACTGGAAAAAACATTTGGCCGGTGCGCCGCCCGTGCTCCAACTTCCGACCGACCGCGCCCGCCCGGCAGTGCAAACCTTTCGCGGCAGCATAGAGCAGTTTCATCTCAGCGGCGAGTTGCTTGAGAAGCTCAGGCAACTGGGCCAACAAACGGGAGCGACGATGTTCACCATCCTCCTCTCGGCTTTTAAAACTCTCCTCGCGCGCTACAACGGGCAGCATGACATCGTCGTCGGCTCACCGACCGCCAACCGCCGCCACCGGGAGCTTGAGCCGTTAATAGGCTTTTTCGCCAACACCCTGATTCTGCGCACGGACCTCTCCGGAGACCCGACTTTTCGAGAACTCCTCAACCGCATGCGACTCGTCACGACCGGAGCCTTCGCTCATCAGGATGTGCCTTTCGAGAAACTGGTCGAAGAGTTGAAGCCGCAGAGAGACCTCAATCGCAACCCGCTCGTGCAGGTTCTGTTCGTGCTTCAGAACGCGTTCAAGGCATCGGTCGAGCTAGAGGGTCTGACACTGAGTTGGGAATCTGAAGTGAGGGCCGTCAGGTTCGATCTGGAACTGCACGTCTGGGATGCTCCGCAGGGTCTTCTAGGCACTTTCATGTACAGCACGGATTTATTCGACGCCGCGACCATCGCGCGCATGGCCGGGCATTTTCAAAACCTGCTCGAAGCGATGGCGTCGAACCCGGACCAGCATCTCTCCGAACTGCCTTTGCTGACAGAAGCTGAACGGCTGCACTTGTTGAAAGTATCTCGCGGCGTCGGCGATGTCGTCCCGGTCCAGGCTGGCGCGGAAGCGGATGCATCGCAGGAGCACTTCGTACACCGATTGTTTGAAGCGCAGGCGGCGCAAACGCCCGACGCGGTCGCGCTCACCTACGGCGACGAGAGCCTGACTTACGCAGACCTGAACGCTCGCGCCAATCAGTTGGCCCACTATCTGCAATCGCTCGGCGTCTGTGCGGAGATGCCAATCGCCATTTGCATGGAGCGAGGCCCGTTGATGGCTCTCGCCCTGCTGGGCATACTCAAAGCGGGCGCGGCCTGCGTGCCTTTAGAGCCATCTGACCCGCCGGAGCGACTCGCGTTGATGCTGGCTGACGCTCAATGCTCTGTCTTGCTGAGCCAGCAACGCCTCGCGCACACTCTTCCGCAACACGACGGGAGACGCATCCTGTTAGATTCGGAGTGGAGCGCGATAGCGAGACACAAAGACGAGAACCCGTCGTGCGACGTGGAGGCTGAGAACCTCGCTTATCTAACCTGCGCGGGCGGGCATGGCGTGGCGTTGGAGCATCGCGGACTCTTGCGCCGTCTCAACCTGCTGCAAGAAAAAATTCGACTGACCGCGTCCGACGTAGTTCTGCAACAGGCCGCGCCGGATGAGAATGCTTTTGTATGGGAACTATGCTGGCCTCTGCTCGCGGGCGCGCGCGTCTTGATGGTGGAGGATGAGAAGCGACTGGACCAGGATTACTTGCGACGCCGCATCGCTTCGCAGAAGGTCAGCGTCGTCCGCTTTGCGCCTCCGGCCCTGTCAGCTTTCGTCGAGGGGTTGAGTGCGGAAGATGCAAACGGGTTGAGCTCTTTGCGCGCGATTCTCTGTGGGGGAGAACCTTTGCGGCGCGCGAGTGTGGAGCCTCTCTTCAAGCATCTCTCTTGTGAGTTGTATAACCTCTACTACCACGCGGAGGCGAGCGGGTTCTTGCTTTCGCAAGTTGACCTCTCAGCCGCAAACGCGGAGGTCTTGCCCGCAGGTCATCCGGCAGGCGTCTCCGTTTACGTTTTGGACCAGCACCTGCAAATGGTCCCGGCGGGCGTCACGGGCGAAATCTATCTTGGTGGAGATGCGCTGGCTCGTGGTTACTGGCGCGCGCCTCAGGAAACGGCGCGACGCTTCGTTGTAAATCCCTTCGACGAGACGGAGGGCGCGCGTCTCTTTAAGACCGGCGACACGGGACGATGGCTCAAGGATGAGCAACTCGAAGTATCCGGTTCCGTCGGGCGACTGGCGTGGACGGGTGGCTACAGGATAGCGTTGGAAGAGGTCGAGGCGGCGATACTCTTGGAGCCGTCGGTGGATGAATGCGTCGTGCGGGCGAGGCCGACGGAGACCAACGGCATCCGTCTGGCCGCTTATGTCGTCGCTTCCGGCCCGCTCCCATTGGAGCGATTGCAGACGCACTTGAAAGCACGGCTGCCTGCACACATGCTGCCCTCCGCGTTGGTTCCCATCTACGCGTTGCCGCTCACTGCTTCCGGGCAGGTGGACGAAGAGGCGTTAGCGAGTCTCGAAGTGATAGACGAAGAGTTGGCGCGGCGTTGGGAGGATGCGTTGCGCGCTATGCCCGGCATCGAAAATGCGGCGGTGTTGATTCATGCGCCGGTGAAACACATGCCACCGCTTCACCTCTCAGACCTGTTGCCGGAGGATGAGACAGGCGCGGCAACAGCAGGCGCAGACGCGCATCGTGCGCTCGCTAAATCGAACGGGCGCGAGGTCGTGCCTGTGGAGGCCAACGAACGCAAACCCGCTTTCAGCGATGGCGGCCCGCTTGAGATAGAAACGTCTGCCCCCCAAACTCTGGGCGAAGCTTTAGTGCAGACCGCGACCAAATATCCGGGTAAGGGAATCGTCTATGTGCAAGCCGACGGGTCCAGACTGTTTCAGACTTACGCTTCGCTGCTGGAAGATGCCAGGCGCATCCTGGCAGGTTTGCGCCTGAGCGGTTTGCGGGACGGCGACAGGGCCATCCTGCAAATACCTTCGCTGGCGGACCACTTCCCGGCCTTCTGGGCCTGCCTGCTCGGCGGCATCACTCCCGTGACGGTGGCCGTCGCCGCCTCTTATGAAGAAGAGAACGCCGTCGTCAATAAACTATTCAACGCCTGGGAATTGCTCGGACGCCCGCCCGTCTTGACCAGCGACGCGCTCGTCGCTTCGCTCGAAGGTCTGCGGCGTTTTCTTCCGACAGAGCAGTTGCGCGTGTTCTCCATCAGCAGCATGCGTCAACATCCGCCCGTCGAGCAGATGCACAGGAGCGAGCCGGATGACGTTGCCTTCTTTCAACTAACGTCCGGCAGCACGGGGATTCCCAAGTGCATTCAGATAACGCACAGAGGCATCATTCGTCACGTTCACGCGGCCCGGCAGTTCAACTCTTACGCGCCGGAAGATGTCTCTCTCAACTGGCTTCCGATGGACCACGTCGTGCCCATTCTGACCTGTCACCTGAAGGACACTTACCTGGGCTGTCAACAGATTGCCGTCACGACGAACGTCGTGCTGGCGGAACCCCTCAAGTGGCTGGACCTGATGGACGAGTACCGCGTCACGCAGACCTGGTCGCCCAACTTCGGATTCAAACTGGTCAGCGACGCTCTCTCGAAAGCCAGGGGCCGGAGTTGGGACTTGTCCCCGGTCAGGTTTTTCATGAACGCTGGCGAACAGGTCACGCTGCCGGTGGTCCGCGAGTTCCTCGAACTGGTCGCTCCCTTCGGAGTTCAGCCGCGAGCCATGCAGCCAGCCTTCGGTATGGCCGAGGCGTGTACCTGCATGACCTACCAGAACGAGTTCGATTGCGAGACGGGCGTTCATCGCATCGTCAAAGCATCGCTCGGCGGGCGCCTGGAACGAGCGGGCCATGATGAGGCGGAGGCGATTGAATTTATAGACCTCGGCGGCCCTGTGCCGGGCGTGCAGATACGCATCGCTGACCAGCACAATCAACTGCAGGAGGAGGGCGTCGTCGGTCGCTTCCAAATCAAGGGCGGCGTCATCACGCCCGGTTATCTGAATAATGAACCGGCCAACGCAGAGGCGTTTGTCGGCGATGGTTGGTTCAACTCCGGCGACCTCGGTTTTATACGGGACGGACGGCTCACGCTGACGGGCCGTGAGAAAGAGTTGATTATCATCAACGGGGCAAATTTCTACTGCTATGAGATTGAGGATGTCGTCAACCAGTTGGAGGGAGTCGAGCCGACCTACGTGGCCGCCTGCGGCTTTAACGACCCGCGCGCGGGCACGGAAGGTCTGGCGATTTTCTTCACTCCGAGGGTTGAAGGGATAGAGCAGAACGTCGAACTCATCAAGGCCATTCGCAAGAGGGTAACGCAGAACCTGGGCATCAGCCCGGCGCATGTGGTTCCCGTCCCGAAGTCAGAGTTTCCCAAGACGACGAGCGGCAAGATTCAAAGAACGAAGTTAAAGAACTCGCTCGCCGCAGGCCAGTTCCGCGAGTTGCTGAGAGAGATTGACATCCGCCTGGAGAACGCCAACACGCTTCCCGATTGGTTTTATAAAAAAGTCTGGCGACGCAGGCAAAGCTCCTGCGAAACCGTCAGGCCGCACGCCGGTCCTTACCTTGTCTTTTCCGACCCGCGCGGGCTGGGCCAATTTCTCTGCGCGGAATTAAGGCTGGACGGTCAACGCTGCATCAGCGTCGAAGCGGGTGCGGACTTCGCTCAAGCGGGCGATGACAGCTATCGCATCAACCCGCACGACCCTGAGCATTACGAACGCCTGCTTGAATCCTTAGAGGCGGACAAAATTCGCATTAGAGAAATTCTACACCTCTGGACTTATGATGAGACGACGGGCGCGGACAACCCATCTGCGCAGGCTCTTGAGCAAGCACAGGAGCAGGGCGTCTATAGCTTGCTCAGGCTGGCGCAGGCTCTGGCGAAAGCCTACGACGAGCGACGCCCTGTGAGGATGTTTGTCGTCTCCAACCTCGCGCAAGCGGTCAAGGCGGATGACCCCGTCGCCTACGCGCACAGTTCGCTGCCGGGGCTGTTGAAGACCATCTCGCAAGAGATGCCCTGGCTCTCTTGTTTGCATGTTGATGTGCGGGCGGGCGGCGCGGAGTTGAACGGGCGAGACGTGCTCAAGGAACTTCGCAATGTGTCGGGCGAACAGCAGGTCGCTTACCGCGAAGGCGAGCGTTGGGTTCCTCGTCTCGAAAAGGTGGAGTTCGCTCAAGCCACGAAGCGCGCGTTGCCCTTCAAGCAGGGCGGCATCTACCTGTTGAGCGGCGGGCTGGGCGGCGTCGGCGTCTTGGTGGCAAAGTACCTGCTGAAGCATTACAGGGCGCGGCTGCTGTTGTTGGGCCGCACAGAGCTTCCAGAAAGGAGCACCTGGCAGACTCACCTTGAGCGAACGGGCATCGTCTCGCAACGCATAGAGGCTTGCCTGTCGCTTGAGCAGCTTGAGGGCGAGTTTATCTACAGGGCCGTTGATGTTTGCGACCTGGAAGGACTGCGACAGGTCGTCGCGGAAGCGGAGTCACGCTGGGGCGGCAAGTTGGACGGCGTGCTGCATCTCGCCGGAGTGTTTCAGGAGCGCAGTCTGGTAGATGAAACGACCGGGAGCGTTCAGGCCACTTTGCGCCCCAAGATTTTAGGAGCCTGGTCGCTCCATCAAATCATAGAGGATAACCCGCAGGCTCTCTTCATCGGCTTCTCATCCGTCAACAGCTTCTTCGGCGTCATCAGGGCGGGCGCGTACGCCGCCGCCAATAGCTTTCTTGAAGGCATCACCGACTGGCAACAGCGCAGGGGCCGCACGCACTGTTACTGTTTTCATTGGAGCCAGTGGGATGAGACAGGCATGAGCCGCTACTTTAAGATGAAAGAACTGGCGAGCGCGCGTGGATACTATGCTCTTTCGCCCGGACAGGGCTTACATTCAATGCTGGCCGGTCTCCATCTGGGGGCGTCGCAACTGCTCATCGGCCTGGACGGCTCAAAGCCCCACATCCGTCGCCACGTCGCCGCCGGACCTTACTACACGCAGAAACTGACCGCCTACTACACCGCCAGCCGCGTAGGCGACGCGGACCTCTCAATCGCCGCGCTGCAAGGGTCCGTCATCAGCGACCGTTTTCTCAAACGCAGCGTCTGCGATTTTGTCCAACTCAAAGAGATGCCTCTGACGAGCGCGGGCGAGGTTGACCGTGAAAGATTGATGAGCGGCGAGGCGCGTCGTGCGTCGCGCGCTCAAGTGATGCCGCGCACGGAGATTGAACAACAACTCGCGCGCATCTGGCAGGAAGTCCTCAGCGTCCCGCGCCTCAGCGTTCACAGTAATTTCTTCGAGCATGGCGGGCACTCGCTGCTGGCCGTCCGTCTCATCTCTCTCATACGTGACGGCCTGCGCGTGGAGTTTCCTCTGGATAAGATGATAGAAGCGCCGACGATTGCCGGGATGGCGCGCTGGATTGAAGAGAACTCGCCGCCCGGCGCGCCGCTCGCGCCGCAGCTTCCGGCATGTCTGCTGCCGCTCCAACCGGGCGGAAGCGGGCAGCCGTTTTTCTGTGTTCACCCGGCAGGCGGCAGCCCGCTCTGCTACTTGAACCTGGCTTCACAACTGGGGACGGAGCGTCCCTTCTACGGCTTTCAATCGCCGGGCTTGCTTGACCTGAGCCAGCCCCTGACCCAAGTGGAAGAGATGGCCGCGCTCTACGTCGAAGCGATGCGCGCCGTGCAGCCTCATGGGCCATACTTACTGGGCGGCTGGTCTTCCGCCGGTCCGACCATCTTCGAGATGGCGCGGTTGTTGGAGAAGCAGAATGAGAAGGTCGCCGTGCTCGCGTTTCTCGATTGCGGGTTGATGGAGAGCGACATTCCCATGCGGCAGGGAAACCCGCTCAATCCGCTACACCTCATGAAAGTTGCCCACATCTTCATGACCTTCGCCTGGGACATCGGAGTGCCAAGGTCTTACGCGCAACTCAGAGGCTTAGCGATGTTCGTCGGCATTAGCCTGCCGTCTTCGCTGAGGGAAATACTACGGCGCGACTTCCACTCGAAATTAAAATTCCTGAGAAGCCTGCTGTCCGATATGAGACGGTCGGCGCGCGTTTACAGGTCCAACACGATGGCTGGCTTGAAGTACGAACCGGCTCCTTACGGCGGCACGGCCACGCTCTTTCGTGCCTCGCAGAGCAACGCCAACGGGACGGACCCGGTGCTGGATGATTTAAGAAAATTTGCGACGGGCGGCGTGGAGAAATACGTTATCCCTGGCAATCACATGTCAATCATTCTGGGCCAGGCGGAATCAAAAGCGCTGGTCGAAAAACTGAGAGAATGCCTGAACCGAATCTGAAAACTCCAAAGGAGGATGGGGAAGATGCTATATCGAATACTGTCGCTTGACGGCGGCGGCCAGTTGGAAATGACGAGCACTTTGCTGCTGGAAGAAATAGAGAAGCGGCGTCCCGGTTTTCTGGCCCGCACGGATATGTTTGCGGGGACTTCTGCGGGCGCGATGGTGTCGCTGATTCTGGCGACGCAGGATGACCCCGCCGCACTGCTGCCGAAGGCGACCGAGTTGTGGGAGAGGTTCTTCATGCTGAGCATGAACTCTCTGGCCGGACTCGCGCTCGGACTCGTCGGGTGGGGCGCGCTCTTCTCCAATCAAGGGCTGGATAAGTATCTTTCCCAACCTGACCTGCTGGGCAGCAAGACGCTGGGCGATCTTCGCAAGAAGGTCATCATCACGAGCTTCGACCTGGAAGGCATAGACCACGCGACCGGGGCCAAAACCTGGAAGCCAAAGGTCTATGACAACTACGGCAAGGACAACCCTGATATCTACGAGAAGGCTGTGGACGTGGCGTTGCGGAGCGGAGCCTCTCCCATCTTCTTTCCTGTCAAGGACGGCTTTATAGATGGCGGCGTCTTCGCCAACCACCCGGCGATGGTTGCCATCAGCAAGGTCTTCCATGACTGGCGACTCGGCCCGCACCTTGATGGAGTGCCCTTGCCGGAACCCTTGCCGGGGCCGGAGGGCGACCCCGTGCAGGATTACCTGGACGACCTCCGCGTGCTCTCCATCGGCGTCGGCGAGAACAATAATTACGTGCCCGTGATGGATGCGAACTGGGGATATTTTAACTGGCTGCTCAATCCCTTCAATCCCCTGCTGGTGGTCAACGCACTGCTGCGCGGCGGCACGAAGGCAGTGGACTTCCAGTGTCACAACCTGCTCCCGCACGGAGCCTATCATCGCTTGAATCCTTACTTCTTCAGGAACTCGCCGATCCCGTTCGCGGTTAATACGCGCGAAATCAGAAAGACGGTCCAATCCGCCCAGACGCAAGCGATGATTGAGGCGACCATCAGATGGATTGACCAGTCCGGGTGGTTCGATAAAGAAGATGGCGCAGGCGAAGCGGGACCAACGATCATCCCGAACATTCCGCACACGTTGACGCCTTGAAACTCAAACGAGAGCCAGCATGCTTTCGATGAAGTTGGGGAAACTGCGCGCAGCGTCCATCTCCCGGCAATCCAGGGATAGACGCTGCGCGGCCTGGGTATAACCCTGCCACTTCAACATCCTCCAGACCACCCGCCTGACCTTCGCCTCTGTCACTTCCTCCTCCTTCATCACCTCTCCCGCTCCCGCTCGCTCCACCGCCCTCGCAAACATCAACTGGTCCAGATTGCTGACCACCATCAAGACCGGCACGCCCTCGGCCAATGCCTGCTGCGTGGACATGTTCCCACCGTTGCAGATTACCAGTTGAGAGCGCGCCGCCGCTTGTGTCCCCGGCAGATACTGGCTCAGGAAAATGTTCGCTGGCCGAGGCTCAAGGTGGAGAGCGGCAGCATCAGGAGAAGCAGCGATGATGGAGAGAGGGAGGTTGGAGAGAGCTTTGAAGAAGAGTGGGAGGAGTTTGGATTGACCGGATGAACCGAGGTTAAGGTAGAGGAGAGGCTTATCGGTGGGGAGCAGGTTCCACCATTCGGGGAAGGGAGTTTGTGGAGACCAGAGGATAGGGCCGATGTAGCGATGATGAGGAGGCAAGCCCTGAGTGGGAACGAGTTGAGGGATATCAGGGTAGAGAGTGAAGTCGCCGTCGCTATAGAGATGTTTGATGTCCCAGCGCAGGGGCGGCACACCATACTTGGGCCTCATGAAGTTCAGCGGCGCGATGTGAGAGGCCATGCCTAGAGGCGCGGTGAAACTGGCGAAGAGGTTGGCGAGAGGCGGGCTGAGGAAAGAGGCCAGGGGATGTGGATTTGGTTCAGGTGGGAGTTGCGCGAAGGGGCTCCACTGCGCGTTGATGATGTTGACATAAGGGATATGAGCCAGCCTCGCGGAGATAGAGAGCGACTGGCGCATATCTCCCACGACCACATCCGGCGAGAGCTCGCGGATCACGCGCATGTCTTCCCAGATTAATTTTTGCAGCGTCTCTGCATCGAAAATGGGCTTGCCCTGTGCGGCCAGTTCTTCAATTTTGCGCGCCGGAATGGAGGCGATGGGCACGATGTTAAAAGGGAGCGTGGCGGACGGCGCGCTTCCATCCATCTCGCACGCGAGATGGGCTTCGTACCTGGCCGGGTCAAGTGACTGTGCGAGGCCCGCCAAACGTGACACGGCATCAAAGCCGCTGACACCTCCGACGAACAATATCTTCCTGCGCTGCGGCTCGCTGACTGAAATCTGCGGCTCCAAATTGAGCGGCCGGGCGATGGATTTCTCGTAAGCGTACTCCCGCAAAGCATCGGATGCTCCGGCCTGCGTGCCCCACCCGTGCTTCTTGTTGACCTGGCTCAGCCTCCGCGTAAAACGCTCGCGCCGCTCTCTGAGCCTCTCCGCGCCGCCGATATATTTATAGTGCAGAAGCTTTAGCTGCGGGTCTCTCTCCACTTTAATCCGGCCCACAGGCGAACACATATGCGCGCCCGGATCGTAGTTTATTTCGCTGACGGCGTTCGGGTCGAAGAGAGCCTTTTTAGAGAAGAAGAGGTCGGGCCTGCCTTCCCTCATCTGTTGCCAGATTTGACTGCCGGGTTCAGGCCACTTGTCCGAGACCATGTTGAAACCGGTCGGCTGCGGAATGGTGATGCCCCTTTGCTGGCATGACTTGAGATAGGCGGGCAGGTCTGGATGATAGATAAACTCGTCCGCGTCGCAGACGATGACCCACTCGGCCTGCCCGCGACTCTCTTTCCATGCCTCGTTCTTCAACTTGATGAGAAGGTCGTCTCTGACCTCCCCTCCGGTATCAAAGATTCTTCTCTCGCAGAGCGGGTGCGACTCTAGTTGTTCCCGCGTTCCATCGCTCGACATATTGTCGTAAGCGATGATTTTGTCTGCGAACCTCTCATAATGCTTAAAAAAAAAGGGGAGCAGATCCTCCTCATTCCAGCAGACCATATAAACGTGTATCTTCATACCCTCAACCATTGCGGTTCAGATAGCCTCACTCTCAGGAAGATAGAATCCATGTGCCCGCATACGAAATAAACTTCTAAACGGGCGGAAGGATGGAAGCGATGAAGTCGCGGAACATTCGCCCGGACTCCATCTGCTTATACGCTTGAGCGATGCGTTGCGCGGCCTGGGTATAACCCTGCCACTTCAACATCCTCCAGACCACCCGCCTGACCTTCGCCTCTGTCACTTCCTCCTCCTTCATCACCTCTCCCGCTCCCGCTCGCTCCAC
>JAXDFO010000165.1:0-23462 GCA_034665545.1 Blastocatellia bacterium | reverse complement strand
TTATCGCTCAAGAGACGATCGCGTAGTTCTAATTGCCCGGCAATAACAATCTGAATGAGCTTGTGAACATTTGTCTCATAGTTAAGGAGTCCACGCATTAGTTCGAGCATCTTGGACGTGAGCTTTTGGGCTTCATCCACGAAGAGTACAACAACGCGCCCCTGTTCATACTCATCAAGAAGAAAGCCATTCAAATCTTCAAGTTGCTTGGCGAGCGAGGCGCGCGCCGGGAGTCCGAAATCCTGGCAGATATGCTTGAGCAGGGCGAATTCACTGTTGAAGACCGGCGTGGGGATGAGCGTGCTAGTGACATCTTCGCGGGAGAGGTATTCAGCGTAGAGGTAGCGCATAATCGTGCTTTTACCGAGTCCCACATCTCCGAGGATTGCAGAAAGTCCCTGTCGCTTATCAATAGTGAAGCGTACTTTATTTAACACGCCCTTTATTTTGGCGGTCATATAAAGCGTGTTCGGGTTGGGACTGATCGTAAATGGAGTGTCAATCAGCGCACTTGTACTCATGACGCCCGCTTGTAACACAATTAAACAATGGAATCAAGCTTCATTTTCGCATTGTATAATCAAATGGCAGCGCGTTTTTACGGATAATAGATTGGAAAATTCAGTGAGTCAAAGCAAGATGACCTGCAATGTTCAAAAAATAAAGCGAATCAGACAGGGTTTCACAACTAGAGAGTAATTAATTTCAACGATTTAAGGATGTGAACGCAGAGAATTCCGATAACGGACCTTTGAGGAATATCTTGATTCTCTGTTTCTATTCAGCTATCGGGTAAAGACAGGCAAAGAAAGGTGATGCTGGCGAGATAAGGGCGTCATTTATCAGCCGTATATCACTTCCTCTCCGGCTGCTTTGGATTTTCTCTTGAGGGAGCGAGCACCATTGTTCCGCAAACTGCCCGAGCCCATGCACTGGCAGATTTACCAAGCCTCCTGAGCTGGGCCGCGTGCACTCTTTCGTTTATTCGAGCAAGCCCTCGGCAATGCTGCTCTCTCCAGCCCTCCCGACCCCCGACCAGCAGCAAAGAACAATTGAAGACTTGAGCGCGCAGATCGCTGGTCTCAAGGCACAGCTTGAGCGGCTGCAAGCCGAGACCAGAGAACTGCGTGTGCGCTCCTGCCAACTGCTGTGTCGCAACGCGGAACTCGAAGCTCAGACCAGCAAAGATTCACATAACAGTTCTCGCCCACCCTCGACTGATCCGGTCTGGAGAAAGCGCACCAAGAGCCTGCGGGTGAGGTCGGGCAAACTGTCGGGCGGGCAAGCGGGTCATCGTGGGGAGAGGCGTCCTTTAACAGCACACCCCGACCGCATCGTCGAGCATCGGCCAGAGCACTGCCGCAGTTGCCAGGCGGCACTCACCGAGGCTCAGATTATTCGTCATCTCAAGCAGCAGGTCATGGAAGTGGTCCCAGCCAGGATGAGAGTCACAGAACACCGTCTTTATGTGGTGCGCTGCCGGGCTTGTGGACAGAGAACAAAAGGAGAGTTTGCGCAAGCAGTCCGCTCCGGTGTGCAGTACGGGCCAGGGGTGAAGACTCGTGTGCTCTATCTCCAACAGTATCAACTGCTGCCCTACCAGTGCAACGCAGAGGCGATGCGTGACCTCTTCGGTTGCCAACTCTCTACCGGGACCGTCGCCAATATCATCAAGGAGTGCGCCGCAGAGTTGGTCGGGACGGAACTGAAGATCAAGCAGAAACTGCGTCGCGCAGGCGTCATCCACTCTAATGAGACTGGCCTGCGGGTAGCCAACAGGGGGCACTACATTCATGTTGCCAGCACCGCCAGACTGACGCATTATGCGGCGGACACACGACGGGGCAAGGCCGCGATGGATGAGATTGGTGTCCTGCCCCGCTATCGCGGCAACCTCGTGCATGATGGATGGTGGAGCTATGATTACTACACTTCTTGCCGACATGGCCTCTGTGGCGTGCACTTATTGCGGGAGTTGCTCTTCTTGGCCGAGTTGAGCGAAGAGCAGAAGAGTTGGGCCGAGCCGCTCAAGGGGTTGCTGCTGGAGATCAAATCGAAGGTTGAAGAGGTGCGGGAGTCCGCCGGTGAATCGTTGGAGGCGGACAAGCAAGAGGCTTACAGCCAGCCCTCTGATGAACTCATTGAGCAGGGACTCAAAGTTAATGAGCCTGGCGCGTCACCAGCCGGACCCGCAGCGCAGGAGGCAACGCAGATTAGTAGCTGTGACAAGCAGGCGCGCAACCTGCTGTTGCGGATGCAGAGAAAGAAGGAGCAAGTGCTGCGCTTCATGACGGACTTTGCTGTTCCCTTTGATAACAACCAAGCGGAGTGAGACTTGCGGATGGTGAAATTGCAACAGAAAGTGAGCAGGTGCTTCCGCAGCGAAGAAGGAGCGCGCCACTTCTGTCGCATCCGCTCTTACCTCTCGACGATGAGAAAGCAAGGGAAGGGATCCCTGCATGCCCTGGACAGAGTGTATCGGGGAGCGCCGCTCAGTCCAACCAGACGCAGCAGATAGCTGATGTGATGAAACAGATGACTCTCCCTTGCCGCGAGGCATAAACTTGCGTTCGGGCTTGAATGCAAGAAAGGAGAGTCACCATGACCGTCTATTGTGGCGTAGATTTTCACACCCGGCAACAGCTCATCAAATGGTGCGACACAACCGATGGTGAGATTAAAGAACAGCGACTTTTTCACGACTCGCTTGACTCGGTGCGCGACTTCTACTCGCAGTTCACCGGCGAGGTACGCATCGGCATCGAGGCCTGCGGCTACAGTGAGTGGTTCGAGCGCCTGCTGCACGACCTGGGTCATGAAGTCTGGGTCGGCGATGCCACTAAGATTCGTCGCCGCGCTCGCTCCCGTTAAAAGACCGACCGACGGGATGCCGAACTACTCATCGACTTGTTGCTCAAAGACGAGTTCCCGCGCATCAATCGCTTGTCCTTTGAGAGCCTCGAAATTCTGCGGCGCTTGCGTTACCGACATCGGCTCGTGCAGATGCGAACCCGGATGCGGAACTCTTTACAGGCTCTCGCGCTTGGCTCCGGCCTCATTCTCAAATCGAAACTGAGGACGAAGCATGGGCGCAAGAAGCTCAACGACTTGCCACTTTCTCCGGTTCTCAGCCAACAACGCTCCGGCTGGTTGGAGATGATCGAAGAAGTCGAAAAGCGCATCGCACAAGTCGAGGAAGAGTTGGAGAAGATACCCACGGGCGATGAGCGTGTGCGCCGATTGCGAACGCATCCGGGCATCGGGCTGCTGACGGGACTGGCCCTGGTTCACACCCTCTCTCCGGTCGAGCGTTTCGCCAACAGTCGCAAGGTGACGGCTGACATTGGACTCGAACCGCGCGAACATTCCTCGGGTGAGAGAAAGCGGATGGGGCACATCAGTAAAGCAGGTTCGCGTCTCTTGCCGTTCTTGTTGGTCGAAGCGGGCCACAAGGCGACGCGGGAAGATGCAGAGATGAAGAAACTCTATGACCGAGTGCTGCACCGGCGTGAGCGGGCCAAGGCCAAAGTGGCGGTCGCACGTCATCTGCTGGTCCACGCCTTCATCATGCTGAGAGATGAAATAGATGATGCGGAATTCAAGGTTCGTGGTGCTGAGAAGCGGTCCGATGCTCGAACTGTTGATAGGCCCAAGGTGCCTGACCAAGCTGATTGAGCGACCGGCCTCAGAGTAGTTTACAAGATCATGACTGCTCTGAATGCGAATTACGCCTCATGGGCTAGAGAATGCCCGAATGGATGATTGAACGCACCACGATGTGCGACTCGCGCGTTGAGGCAGCAAGACAGCCGAAATTGATTTCAGTGGAAAGCATTCAAGCTCTTTCACAAGAGGTAGAGATCAAAGTGCGCTCCTGGCACGAGGGGAGAAATCTGTTTTGTCTCTCTTGACACCCGTCATCTGTTTCATGGATGAACTGTTACTCTTGACAGTAACAGTTCAACAATTCGTTGCGTTTTCTAATACCTGGCAGCTCCTCGCAGCCGCTACAACACTATCAAACGAAGAGCCGCAGCACTTTGAAGTGCTGCGGCTCTTCGTAGCGGGTTAGTATCCCGCTTTCGCTTCCACCTCCTTACCCTCAAAAGTTTTTGCTCAATGCTTGCCCGCGCAAGCTCTTGTAGCGCTGTGTCTTGATCTACCTCCTTTCCTTCGAAAGTTAATCCTCATTTTCGTAACCGACGTTCAAGGGGAGGTGTCATCTAGCCCTAAACGTGTATGAGTGCGTCACGGCATTTATGCTTGTCACTACCTGCGTTAACCATCCGCGTGTATGTCGGGATGCGGATTATACCGCGGCTGGTCTTTAACCTTTTCGAAGTCCTTCCAGCCATCTTCATAAAAGCGAAATGACTCTAAGGGCAGGCAGAAGTACTCGCAGTAGAAGAGCAGTTGCTCGCGGCTCAGCGCGTCGTGCTTGATGTCGAAGTCGATGTGCGTGGAGTGCCTGATACTTTCGAGCGACTCTCGCAGGCGTTCGTTATTCTGCGGCAGCCGGCTCGGCGCGTAAGTGACGGCGGCGAAGATTTGCGGGTCGATGAACTTGGCGTAAGCAGGGGTCAGAAAATTAGTCACCGCCGTCGCCTTGAAGGCCGCGTCAAGTTTCGCGTGCCAGTTCACCTGCCCGCCGGACTGCAGCAATGCGGCGAGCGCGTCAGCGACGGTGAAGCACTCCATCTTCTCCGCGGTGAGGCCGCGGCAGGTGGCGAGCAGTTCGCCCACGAACGTGTTGACCTCATCGGTGCGCAGGTTGGCTATCGCGGCCACGATGCTTTCCGCCTGGCGCAACTCTGCGAAGCGGCCAAACACGGCGGGGCTGACATCTTTGTCGACGCCGAACAGGTGGCCGACCGTCGCGGCGGTCAAAGACTCTCCGTTGATCAGCATCTCGCCGGCAGCCAAGCCGTAATCGCGCGAGGCTTCCATGCGGGACGCTGCGCGTGAAGCCTCGCCCTCCGCGTTGGCGAAGAGCGCCAGCAGCTCTTCGTCGGTCGTACGCTCCTGCCGCAGCAGTTCAATCGTCTCCGACATGGTTGCACCTTCGGCGGCCAGCGCTGCCAGTTCCAGCCCCGCGTACAGCACCTCGCGTTCGAGCCTCGCGAAGCTGCCGCGCAGCCCAGGGGCGGCAGCTTCTTCTTCTCCCTTAGCGTACCCGAAATAGGCTAAGGCGCGGCGATAGCCCTTTGTAATCATTGTTCGGCCACCCGCTACGGCTGGCGCTGCGGCGGGCGCAGCCGAAGCGGTCCGCGCTGTCGCGTTGTTCTGCACGTACTCCGTAATGCGCCGGTACTTCTCGCTGGCTGCGCGCGCCGCCGACTCTATCACGCTTTGCGTGTGCTGAATCCTCTCGATGACTCCGTCCAGAGCGTCGGCGTGGTCGCGCAAGGTTCTAACCCCGTCCAACTCCGCGAGCATCTCCCGCGCCTTGGCTTCGGCGCGTGCCGGGGCGTTTTCCTGGTTCTCCGCCTGCCAGGCTTCCAGCGTGCGCTGTGCGGCGCTCAGGCCGCGCCTGTTGAAGTCGCGCTCCAAGGCTTCGACCAGGTGGTGTCCGCTCTCGTCTAGTAGCCACTCGTCGGTCGCCTCGGTAACGCCGAAGTTTCGCGCCGCCGCCGACTCGACGACCCGCGCGCGCCGGAGCGCGGTTTCGGCGAACACACCCGCCTCGCCGGTCGGCTGCGAGAGGTATCGCAGCGCGTGGCCGAGCAGCATCCGGCTGACAGACTCAGCGAGCGAGGAAAGCCCGACGCGCACCGTCAGCGAGGTCGAATAGTTGAGCGCAAGCGACGTGCGCGGCTCTTCAGTTGAGTCCGGACGTTGCTGTGCTGAGTTGCTGGAGCGTTTCGTCATAATTCACCCCTAATGCGTCTATATTTTCGTCGCCCGACCCCGACGCCTGCTCTTTCGCGTTCGACCGCTGGCGGCGCAGGTCGGCTGCGATGGCCCCCATTTCCGATTCGATCACGGTGTGCGCGACGCGGACGACGAACGACTTGTACGCGTCGGTAGCGGTCGCGCACGGCAGGTGCACGAAAGCGTGGTTGTAGAGTTCCTCCGTGTTGAGCGCCTTCAGTTGCCACGAGCCGTCGGGAAGCCGCAGTTCGATGGCGCTCCCGCCGCGCAGCGCGTGCAGGTCACGCAAGACGCTCAGTGCCCTGCGGACTTGATCCCGCTGCCGCGCGTCGTCCTGCGCACGATGGAAGCCGGGCATGAAGAGGTGCAGGTTGACTTCGAACTCGAAGCGCCGCGCCTCGATCATCTTCGCAAGGCAGCCGAGTATGAAGACCAGCAAGCCCGCACCCTGCCCGCCGCAAACGCTGGAGAAGATGTGAACGCGTTTGCCGGTCTCAACCATCAGCCCCGCCGCGCGCAGCTCCAGCAGGGCGGTATTCTTCTCCGTCGCATCCAAAGTTTTCAGTGCTTCGCTTAGCTGCCGCAGGATCGGTCTGGCATTAACCATCGCGTTCGTCAGGCCGTAGAGCCGGTTGCCCTGCGCCTCGCTGTCGCTCGCCTTGTTGGCTATGTGCGGTAGGTTCTCCCAGTCCTTGAAGGTTCTGTAAGGTGGCGTGTTGACGCTTTCGATGATCGCCTTGCCCGACGGCGAGGCAAGCGGCTCGAAGGAGGCCGGCGGGACGAAGGCGACCGCTTCCTCGTCCGCAAACCGCTTCTCCAACTCGAAAGCCTCCCAGCGGTCACTGTCGAGATAGACGTCCGGCGTGAAGGTCTCCACCCAGCCCGTAACCCTTCGCGCCGACTCCGCCGAACTGCCGATGAGCGCGACGATGCGCTCCGACCTCAGCCGACGGAACAGGTGGGCGGCGTCGCGCCCCGAGCCGCCCGCACCGATTACCAGCGTCGGCTTGAAGATGAAGCTTGCCTTAGTCATACGTTTTCACCCAACACCCTTTCACGCGTTCGAACGTCGCAACCGCCCCCCAGTCATCCGCGGCGTGGCGGCTGGCGGAGGTGAGCCGACAATAACCGACTCGGTTCGGCGATTGGTGTCAAAAGCCGACATGGCGTTCTCGTCCGCGAGCAGCATCTCCACCTCGTATAAGCCCACGCTGATGCGCTCGCCGTCGCCCCAACTGAAGCGGATGGGCGCGTTGCCGCCTTCGAGCCGCACCTGATCGAGCGGTTCGCCCGCTGCCGGACTCAGGCGGAAGGCTTCTACATTCTCGCCGTCGAAGGCCAACTCCAGCGTCTGCGACTGGGAGAGTTCCGGCAGCACGAGCGCCGACAGGTGTCTGGACTTGCCGATTATTAACCTCTCCCCGGCGCGTAGAAAGGCGCGCGAAGAGTCGGCTCTAGCGCTGCGGTCGCTCGGCGTGGCGGAGAGAATCAACACCGGCTCGGGCTTGGAACTCGATTCGACGAACGGCGTCAAATCTTCTTCCCGCAGAACGTTCTCCGGCTCGGCTGCTTTCGGTTCAGGTTCGACGCCTTCGACGCCGCGGCGGCGTCTTCGCCGCACGAGGAACATCGCCGCAGCCGCTACGGCGACCAGCAACCCCGCGACCGCGTACACCGGCCTCAAGTTACGCCCGTGCGAACTCTGAGAGACCGTGGTTTCCGGCGCGGGCGGCTGCGGCGCTTGGGGCGGAACGAGCTGCGCCCTGATTTGCGGGGCGAGGCTCTCCGCGACGATGCCGCGCGCGGACTGCCAGTCCTTGAGCGGCATCACCGTGACGTTCTGGGGAAGTGTATCGCTCCCGGCGAGCGGTGTGCTCCTGACGTTCAGCACGAACACATGAACGTCGGGGCGCGCGGAGTACTCGCGCTTGAGCATCGCAGTAAAAGTCTCTCGATTTTTAAACCCCGCCGGGACTTGCAGTTCGCCGTCGGTCAGGAAGACTACGACGGAACGCTTTGCGCCCGCTTCCTGTAGCAGACTCATCGCCGCGTCGTTGCCGCGCCCGAGGTCTGTGTAGCGCCCGCCTGTCGTGAGGCGGTCGATGAACTCGCTTGCGGACGAAGGGTCTGCGAAGAGTCCTTTGCTCGCCTCCCAGTTAATCCCCACGACCCCGATGCGTGTTCCCGCCGGGGCGGACGCGACTATCTCCTTGCCGCGGGACTTAATTTCGCCCAACACGCGCCGCACGCTCCCGGAAGTATCGGCGACGACGATGAGCGCGGAGCTTTCGCTAGGCGCGACCGCGGGTTGTTCGTGCTGCGACTGTGACTCGGCGGCGGCGCGTGTCGCCTCGCCGGACTGCCCCGTGGTTTGAGCGCCCGCCGCGACCACGCAAAAAGCCATCATGCACAGCGACGCCGCGATAGAAACGATGCCGTTCAACTTCTTCATCTCTTTCCACTCCTTGCAGTCAGGTAATTCACGAGTAGGTTGTAACGCCGTCCGTTCGACCTCCGGTGTCAGTCCCACACCGGCATCAACTCGGGGCGCTCCGAACGTAGTGCCCGGTAGAAATCAGCGAGCAGCGGCGCGGCGAGGCGGCCACCAGTCATTTTCAAATCCGTGTTCGTGTTGCGGTCACCTATCCACAGCACGCAGACCGTCTCCTTCGAACCCATCACGCACCAAGCGTCCGAGGAACTGCCGGTCTTGGCGCGGACGCGCTTCGCCAAATCGGCAGCCACCGACGCCGTCCCCCCGGCGACGCAACGCTGCATCGCGCGGCTGACTATCTCGCACACGTCGGCACGGAAAATTTGCTCGCTCGCCATGACACGCGCCTCAGACCTTTGACCGCCTGCGCTGACGTTGTCGATGAAGCGCGGGAGGACGTAAGAGCCGCCGCGCGCGAACAGGGTCGAACGCGAGGCCACGACGAGGGGCGGGATTGCGTACAGGCCGAGCGGCATATAGTTGAGATTGTACTGGGGCGGGAACTTGAGCGCGGCGAGGTGCGCGCGCAGCAACTCCTGATCAATGCGGTGATACACCTGCAAAGCGACGACGTTGGAAGAGAACGCAAGTGCCTCCTCGATTGAGAGCGCACGCATCGTGTAGCGCCCGCCGTAGTTGTTCGCGCTGTACGTCCCGCGCTCGTCGAGGCGCGGGAAAGTCATCGGCTCGTCCATGAAAGTGTCGTTCGGGCGGATCGCGCCGGTCTGGAGAGCGATGGCGTAGACGTAGATTTTCGCGACCGAGGCGATGTCGCGCTGCGCGAAGCGGCAGTTGTCCTGCCCCGACTTCTCGTCGCACGTCGGGACGTAGGCCAACACGTCGCCCGTCTCGTTCGACAGGCACGCGAACGCCAGATCGGTGCTGGCGGGCATCCTGCTACTTTTTATCAAGGCCTTCAGTGGCGCGACTATCTTGCGTTGCGCTATCTCCTGCACATCTCTGTCGAGGCACAGCGCGACGTGGCGTTGCGGCGAGCGCGACGTTAACTCTTCAATACCGACGTTCCGGCAGGCAGTGCCGAGCAGTGCCGCAGCGGCGACGGTGAAAAAGTGTCTGCGCTTCACTTGGGACTCCTTTCGTTCGCCTCGTGAATCTCGACCGCCGCGCGCGCCAGCAACTCCTGCGGCCTCGTCCGTGGCAAGACTCTGATCTCCTCCTTGGCCGCGGCGTCGTGCTGCACGGGCGTGATCATCCCAAGGTCGCGCATCTTGTCGAGCACCACGTTGCGCCGTGCGAGGGCCGCCTGTGGGTGGAGCCGTGGGTCGTAGATCGTGGGATTCCGAAGCATCCCCGCCAGCAGCGCGCCTTCCGCGATTGAGAGTGAGCGGAGGTCTGACTTGCCGAACAGGTCTTCAGCCGCGACGCCGACACCACGGCTCTCGCCGACGAGGACAATGATGTTGGCGTAGATGCAGAACCGCGCGGCTGGCTCCTCGAAACGCTGCGCCAGACGCATCGCGATGAAGTACTGCTCGACCTTTGCGATGAAGCCTTCGGTCTTAAAGCTCCCCAGCATCAACTTGGCCGTCTGCACCTCTATGCCGCTGCCGCCCTCCTTGATGTGCAGATACCAGAGGTTGGTCAGCGTGGCTCTCAGTAATGAGCGCACGTCGACCACGCCTTCGTTGCGCGTCGAGAATCGCTCGTCCTCGATGGCGATGGCGGCGCGGCTGAACCAGCTCTCCCAAACCTCTGCCGGTGTGGCAAAGCGTTCCCCGTCGCTGAAGACAGGCGTTAGCTGCCCGTCCCTTTGCCGCGCGTAAAAGATGATCTGCGGCGCAGAAGGCATCCTGGTCTTCAGCGCGGCGTCGATCTTCGGGTCGAAGACGACTGCCAGGACGTTCGCGCCGAAGAACATAGTCGCCACCAACGACGCCAGCGACAGGATGGCTGCGATCTTTCGCCACCCTGTGCGCCAAGCCCAACGCACGAGCAGGAAGCAGATCAAGGCGAAGGCGAGGAAGGCGCAGGTGAGGCCGAACCAGACGAAGGCACCCTTGACCACGCGCCACGCGACGAGGCTCGTCAGGAAGAGCGCGAGCACGGAGAAGACCAAGCGCCGACGTGAATTGAAGTCGGCCTTCGCGCCCGACGGGCGTTCGACAGTTGTGCCGGTCTCTTCCTCCGCCGCGACTTCGGCGTTGCGGACGCTGCCTTCGTGCGGGCGGACTTCCGAGTACTCGCCCAGGGGTGGCGCGAAGGAGTGGATGGCGGGCGTTCGAAGCTGGCTGGTCGCGGAGTTTCTGCGTAGTCTTTGCGGTCTCATAAAAGTTTGACCTCCAGAAGGTCGCTACTTGCGGATTCTGAAGATAAACGTTCGACCGGAGGTGTCACGGGCGGAGTGCGCCGCGGTAGACGCGTGAGAAAAAGAAGGGAACTGTCGGGCGCGCGGCGTGCGCGTGCTTATGATTGGTTACTTCTGATGACGTTGACGTGAAGCGTCAGGTGTGAATCTCTGTACTCAAGAATCTTATGGGACGGGTCGTCGTGCTTGGACTTGAAGTCAGCCCTTTTCACCTCAAGCCATTCGCGGATTACGTCGCGCATACGCTTGCGCCAATTTTTCCACATCTCCTTCGTCGCTTCTTTGCCGATGAAGCTTTCGACCGTTTCCTCGGAGACTGGCTCGTTCGGGCGTTGCAACAGTAGCCCGAGGACAGGGTGGATAACATCGGCGTCTTTCTCGTCTGCCACGTATCTTGCGCCCTTCGTCTCGAAGAGTTTGCCGTTCACGCGGAGCTTGAAGATGCCCTTATCCAGGTCGCTGCCGTCCAGGACTTCAACCAGCGGCAGCCTCGCGTCGAAAGATGTTTCCTCAAAATCGCCGGACAGGATTTGGCGGCGCTGTTTGCCGACGACCGCCGCCAGCCATGCGAGCCAGTTCACGCGCCGTTTGTCAACGAAGTCCCGTGCGGACAGCCCGTACTGCGTCGCCTTCGCCAGCAGACGGCTGTCGTTATACCTCGTTGTGGGAACGGCGACGTGTATGTCGTGCAGAAAGGTCTGTATGCGCTCGACGGCGCGAAGCTCGTCCGCGTCGTCCGCGGGCGCGTTCACACACAGGCAGAGTATGTCCGGGCGAAACCTCTCGGCGGCGGCCACGGCCTCCCCGGCGTCCGCCGTCTCGATTTCGTAGCCCAACTTTCTGAGCAGAGTCGAAACTTCTGCGCGGTCGCGCGTGTCGCTCTCGACCAGCAGCACCTTACACGCCTCGCGCTTGGAAGAGAGGTCTTCGGCGGCCTCGGTTCGCACGTCCTGCTCTTCGAGAGTCGGGATTTCGGCTGAGATTTGATAGACGAAGGTGCCGTCCTTCCGCCGCGTGCTCTTGAGTATCTCGTGCGTGCTGATGTAGCGGCGCGCCTGCTGGAAGGACTCCAGAATTCGCAACCGTATGCTGCTGAAGTCCTTCTCAATCTTCTGGCGATTCTCTCTGCTCGCGTCGGCCCGGAGTTCTTCGAGTATCTGGTCAACGGTCACACCGGGTTCGTACTTCTGCTGCCGCTGGCGGCGCATCTCCTCCTTCCGTTGGCAGATGACGAAGAAAGCATCGAAGACGTTTTTCTCTTCACGCGTGAACTTGATATCCACGCCGTCGATGCGGAACCTGAGCTGATCCTCGACCTCGATTTTTTCGAGGCGGTGTTTACTGTTCTTTTCGATGAGGCGGATGAGTGCTTGCACGACCGAGCGGTAGTCATCGACGCCTTTGCTGATGTAGTTGATGTCGGGGACGCCCCAGTCACCGACGATTAATCGGTCTTCGATGGCATCTACCGTGCTGAGGACGATGACCGGGATGTTATAGGCGAACTCGCGCAAGTCCCTGATCAATTTGAGTCCGTGTGTGCGGTGGGGCACGGCAATCGCGTCATTCTCTTCCGCGACGGCGGCGTTAATCCTGTCGGCATGGGCGCGATCCTTGGGGAGGCAGATGTCCGAGATGACAATCGTCTTAAAGGTTGGCAACGGGCTGACGATCTCGCGCTCCTTTCTCGGCCTCGGGACGGCCTTAACAGCTTCGGCGGCGTTGTCGAAGAACAGGTCTTCAATCACAAACCCGCCGGCAGCCAGCCGCGTTTTCACCTCGGCGATTGCGACGCGGATGATGTTCTGCCAGTGCGGGTCGTCCTCGGCGACGACGAGCCTGACCTTCCCGGCCCGCCTTGTTTTGCCGCCCGTGTTTCGCTGTTGGGCTTTGGCCGCCTCCGGCAACGTCCTGTAGGCCGCAACGAGGGCTACGCCGAGGCGCGCATATTGTTGCCTCGTGTATCCGCCCCGGCGGTACTCTGCGAGCACATCCAGAATCGCCGCGGCGTCGCCTTCGTGGGCGGGCAGCGACGACAGATCGGCGGCAACCTCTTTAAGCTGCTCAAAGATATTCTCTATCTCGCCAATGATGCCAGAGAACTGCTCGATCCGACCATGCAGCAGTCCGCGGAGCAGCCCCTTGGTCTCCGACTCGGGCGGGCGGCGGGCGTTTTCGTGCTCCTGCTCGATCCGCCCGACGATGCCGACGATGGTATCCAACGAAAACTCGTCCGTGCTCAGGTGCGGATCCAGAATTTCGATGACCCTTCGGATGAGGGCAGCCTCGTCGCCGGAAGCGCGGGGCAGAATCAAGCGCGCCGTCTTGTGCGTATACCGGAGGACGCGCGCGAAGTTGCGCCAGCGCCCGGCGTGCGAGTCTATGATCGCGGCGTATCGCTCCAGACGTTCCCGGCAGTTCTGCGCGACACTTATGTCGCCGGCCTGGGGGAGGATGGCCGCCGGTTCGAATATGTTGTCGCGGTTCGCACCCAGCCAGATTTTGCGGTGAATTGTCGAGGCGTTCAGCGCGTCTGACGGACCCGTGCAGTTGATGACATCCTCCGGTAGCCCTGCCTCGCGCAACTCATTATCCCGCAATGCCGCCTTCGAAGTGACCAGGATAAGGGGAGGGTATTTACGCTTGAGCGCGTACTTGATAAAGGCGAGGCCGTCGGCGCGCTCGGGGAAATGCCAGTCGGCCAATACGACTTCCGACCGTTTCGCATCGAGGATTTGGCGGGCAAGCGTCGGCGTCCGGGCCTGTTCCACGTCGTAGTGATAGTCATGGGTCAGGCTGGAGACGAGGTCGGGGAGGTCTTCGTCGTCGGCGATGAGTATCTTCGAGAAATATTCCGGGGGGGCCTTGGGGAGGGAGAAGGCTGGCGTCGCCGACTCTCGCTCGGCGTTCTGCACGAAGCAGTTCAGCAAACCCTTGTCCAACTCCTGCAAGGCGTCACGCAGCTTACCGTCGTCCGCTTCGGCGGGAGGTTCGGTGAGTAACCTTCCGAAATTGTCAAGATTTCGCTTCTGCTCGGGGGCATAAAGGACTATCGACGCCGCCCAATCCGATAATTCCCGCAGCGTCTCTTCGCGCTGCGCAGGGTAGCCGCGCAAGGTCTTCTCGATGCGGTGGGCGCGGGCATTCCAGTCTTCCCTCAAACCACAATGCCTGATTACCACGTGCCGCAGAGCGGTCTCGGTCAGCCCCTCAGTCCCGAACAGTCGTTCTTTCAGCGTCTCGGCAGAGAAGGGGAATGAGAGGAGCCCGCTCCCCGGTGCCCTCAGCATGTCGTACTTGTAGTCTTCGAAACCGGACTCCTTCAGCGGACTGAAGAAGATAATCGGGCACTTGACAGCATGGACGCGCCGTAGCTCCGCCGCCACGTCCAAGCCGTAGAAGTTCTGAAGGAGCTTGCCGTCCCATGTCAGAGAAACATCGATCAGAATCGAACCGGGCGGGTCGCCTTCGAGCAGCGCCTCACGAAGCCCATCCCGGTCAAAAATATAGTTCACCAAGAGGTCGCCCGTCCCAGCCGCGCGCGCCAGTTTGCGGTAGAAGCTTTGTTGGTTTTCGTTACAGACGACGTAGATCATGTGCGCTCTAGATGGCCACTCCGTCCATGTCGGCTTCCAGCTCTTCGGGCTTTTTGATAATCAGGTTGTCGCTGGCTTCATTCCTGAACCGTTTCAACTTGGCGGCCAGTTTTTTATCGCCGGTGACGAAAATTATCCTGGTGTCGCCGCAGTAAGAGACGCTCTTTCCCGAATGAGTGATTAGCAGATCGGCCACCTCGTCCAGAATGTAGCCATCGGCATAGACTTTCTCTTTCGGACTCAACAGCTCTGAGAGGGGCTTGCCGGAGTCTTTGGATAACTCCGCCCTGACCAGCTTGTCGCTGAACATGTGCTTGACGATCAACAGCGACATCATCGCCCGCAGATGCAACAGCACGTGCTTCTCGAACATCCCGTTCCGTTCTTTTCTCTGATAGTCATCTTTTTTGGCGAGCTTAATGATCTCGTCGTAGACGGAGTTCATAATCACCACCCTGGGGAGCGCCGCCGTTCGCACTTGCGAGCGCTGCCTGTACCGGAACTGCGAATTCGCGGTCAGCCCGGCCAGCTTATAAACGGCGGAGATTATCCGCGCGTAGTTACGCTCCTTGAGTAAGACATTGGCGTCGAGGTAGATCGCGTCGACCGACCGGTACGGCTCCGGGGTGAGGGCGGACAATTCGGCACTGGAATACAGCTTGAGCCTATACTTGATGAGGTCCAGCTTTCTTAAAAGGAGGTTCCGCGCCACCTCGAAATCCAAGGCGTTGATGTCGAAGGCGCTATCGGTGTTGTCGTCAAACTGAGAAAGCAGAACGTAGTCGGGGCTGAAGGCGTGATTGATGAGCGCGATGAGTTGTGCGTACCTCCGGATGATCCCTTGTGCGCTGAGACCTTCATCCAGGCCGGGTTTAGTCCAGACCGCCTCGGTGCCCGCGCTCAGCAGCGCCTTGACGCTCTCGGCGTTGGTCGTCGCCGTGAACATGATGACGGGCACGCCCTTGAAATCCGGGTGCGACTTGATGCGCTTGAGGAGCCGGAATCCGCCCAACCCTTCCAGCGTGTCGCCAGCCTCCTCGCCGTCGAGCCGGAGGTCTAACAACACAAGGTGGGGCTTATGGGTTTTGATCGCATAGGACAGGTTTGCGGCCAACTTCTCCAGGTCGAAACGCCTCTGCCCGTTCTCCTTCACGTGAGTTTTAATCGAGACCAGCTGCGATTTCTCGACCCCGCCATAAATGACCTTCTTCAGTATCTTAGCCCATCCCTTGTCGGCCAAGTCGTCGATCAGCAAGACCCTTTTCTCGCGGGCGAGCGGGGCGGCTATTTTCAGAGTTCCCTTCCGTGCGTCGTCGATCCTATTGAGCTTTTCCAGATCGAAGTAGGTCGCGAGGATGTGGTAGGTGAGCGAATGCCTGAAGTCGTAAAACTCGTAGAACTCGCGCGCACGCTTGTCCAGTATGTCACCAACACCTTTAGCACCGGCGTTGTGAACGTCGGCGGCGACGTTCGACATTAAGTTCATACCTGCGAAGTTGGCGTACCTATGGCGCGCGCGCCTCAGATTGATCTTCGGCCTGAGATAGGGTTTGAGCGTGTCAAGCCCCGGGGCTGGCGCAGAGCTTTTTATCTTCTCTATTTGAGTCCGGGAGAGCGGCAGCCTGAAGTGATAACAACCCGGTGACAGGAGGATGAGGTTTTCGGGCCGGTCATTTAAAAGCTTGTTGACGGACTGCGCGCCGTAAAAAACGATGGGGTTGAGCAGCTTGAACCCGCAGCGGAGCCAGAACGCAAGCTCGACGACCCGCTGATCCTGATAGAAGCCGTTTTCGAGTTTGGCCTCCACGTTTATCAGGATGACGGCGTCCGGCTTAACTGCCAGGCGGTTGCGAATCGTGCTGCTCACCTCGCCGAGGTTCGCGACCGACGAGACATCTATGACGTTCTCGCTTGCGCCGCCAGCGTCGCCGGCCAACGCCGCGTAGAGCTTTGCGGCGAAGTTCGTATTTGGGTCAATGATGAGGAAGTTACCCATTCGATTTTGAAGGGGCTATTCGACGCCCAGCGCGTCCCGTAGCTTCTCGTAAGCTGTTTGATACTCCGTTGAGAATATGTCGCCCGACAGTTGCGTGAACTCCTCGAAGCGCTTATAGAAGTCCGACGCCTCTCCCCCGTTTTCAACCGCGCCCGGCATCAACGCCTGTACAAAATCCCCGAACAGCCGGTCAAACCCGGCCACGTTTTCGCGTAGGACCTTCAAGGTCTCCCGGTCAGGAGCCTCATCGTTCAGGATGTTCTGGATTATTTTAATTTTAGCTTCGAGGACCGCGTCATTACGGAAGATGAAGAAGCCCCAGACCCTCTCGAAAGCAGCCCCTTGATAAAGGTTATTATGGACGGCAAGCTTGAAGGCGTTATAGGGTAGCTCTTTATTTTCATCCGTCCTGTCCCAAAACCCTTCAAGCCCGGTGCCGTACCATGTGCAGAATTTGACCCGCTCTTTTACCTTGTCGGGCAGGCCGTTCCTGATGCCAGCGGCCACTTCGTCGTTCCCATGCTTATGAATGATTATCCCAATTTCGTCCGGCAAGTCACCCTGTAGCTCTTTGGCGATGGTGTTGGAGTACGCGTGAAAAGGACGGTCATCTTGTCTGATGAAGACCGCCTTCCGATCCTGATCAAAGTCCAGAGAGGTGATACGTTGTTGATTATCGAAGCCCCACCAATTTTCGTCATACTCGCCATAGTCTCTTGTGAGGACGAAGAGTGTTTTGCGCATGTCAGATCTCGTCTCTGGTCAGTTCGAGCAGAATCTTACTCAGCCTGAGCTTCTGAACTCTTTTACCCAGCACCAATTCGTTGACAGTCGAAAAGGGCAGGATTTTAAAGTGCCCTTTAATGCCGTGCGTTGTGCCGCTCCCGGTGGTGACGATCACGTTGGGTATTTCGCTGAATATCCTCTTCACCACGGGGGGCAGATCGTCCTTCTTCATCCTCTCCGACGCCGCCCGATCCTTGTCGATCAACTCCTTCAGCTTCGTCCTGTGAATAATTAAGACGTGGGGGCGCAAGGCGACAGAGGTGAGCCTCGGCGCGTTGCCCTGGATCTCCCATTTTTTAACAAGATTGTCGTTCTCGTCAACCTTAGTCTGACACTCGCCGTAAAGAGATGTGATGTTGGTATTGTATTCTATCCTATCCTTCGTCATGTTGACTTTGAGCACGTGCTTGTCTCCGTCCTCAAACCTGATCGCGTCCTTCAGCGGCACTTCGTTCAGGTGCGTCGCGATAAAAACGTTAGCGGCCCAGGCGGTGTCAAACAGCGTGAGATTATTCTTGCTCAAATCGAATTTGTTGAATCCGTAGCTATCTTTCTGGAGCTTCATGCGGTCGTCGCCGCGCTGCCCGTCCTGAATCGCCCGGCTGCTCTGTTCCGCGGCCCTCTCGTCCACCACCAATACCCTCAGCATCCCCGCCTCAGCTAATTCGTAGGGCAGCAAGCCAGCGTGAGAAGCCAAGTTATACCTGGAGATGTAATCCAGGTCTGGGTTGTTCTTATCAATTAGAATCCAGCAGTGTTTCTTCTCGCCCCAGGCGAACGACTCCTGAAAACGGTCGTCTATCATCACGCCATGTCTGTCGTAGAAGATGTGGTGCTTTCTGTCCTCGAACGAAGCGCCGGGCAAGTCCTGGTTCGAGTACGATCTTAGGATCGGGTGGCCGGAGAGCGCCTTACAATCTTTGAAGTTCTTGGTCGGGCGGTCGGTGCTGGACTGCTGGAAGGTGAGATGAACCTGGCAGTCCGGTTCTTTACTGCCCGATCTGTCGCGGTTTGAAAGGCCCGCGACCCAGTGTCTGTACAGGATGCCCAGCAGATCCGGGTTATTACCATTAGTTAACTTCTCCCGGACGTCTTGATAGTACAGAACCCGCCCCGGCAGTTGGCTACGAAGCTGCTGCTTCTTCTCCGGGCTGAGCCTATTTTCCAATATCCTATCGAGCACGGCGAATTTGAAAGATTTTGAAATGGGGGCTTCGATGTACGCGCGAGCCGTTTTGAAGTAGGAGTAGCCAGCGAGCTGCTGGTCAACGATATACCTGTTGCCACGGCCGATGAATACGGCCTGCTTCGGCTTTGCTATTTTGAATTCGTAAAACAGTATTCCTCCCTTTGTCCCAGCCTTTAAAGCCTTTGAGCAATTCTCGTCCGACAGCTCCTTTCCCTCCATAAGGCAGGCGTTCACCTTCATGTCGATAAACCCCAAGTCTCTCCTTTCAAGGATGGGCGTGGCAATACTTTCGTTGAACCACTCTATCTTCCGTGGGTCATCGATCCTAGAACAGTTGTCCGTGATCTTGACGGTAATGTGATCCGGGTCATCGAGGTTGGATAACTCGATGTAGACGATGAGTTCGTTATCCTTTTCGCGTCGCCCGTATTTCGCAGAGTTGCGGATGAAGTTCTCCAAGATGCTGTACAAAGCGTGCTTGCCCAGCGTTCCCGGGAGGGAGACCTCGATGTCGGGGTGGCTGAGTTCCACGGTCTCGTACTGAAAGCCCTCGTCAGTTTTGTATCTGAGATAGGGCAATTCTTCGCTGGTGTAGAGTAGGCTCCCGTCTCGCTTCTTGTACAAAGCCTTGAAGCTTTCTTCCGCCCCGCCGTTTTTTAACGTCACGCTCAGCCGGAGTTTGTTCCGGATCAGGTTTCCGTCATCGGCCCTGTCTGTGTAATTGATGTTCTCGTTGGCCGCGATGTTATCCATCAGCAGCGTGTTCTCGATGAAGGGTTGCAGCACGTCCTTGAACAGGTAGGCGGACGAGGGGCTGGAATACTGGGCGAGGTAGGTGAGGTATTCGCTGCGCTCGTCCCTGTACTGGTTCAGGCGGTTCAGCAGGTCGAGGATGCTCAGGTATAGAGTCTTGTCGCTTAAATCCGAATGTCGCTTGCCTAATCTTTCGAGGACTTTATCCAGCGTCGCCCTGTTCGAGACGTGCGAGCCGATGTGGTGCGCCTGATTTCGATTGATGATGTCCGCGATGGCGGCGTGAGTGGCCTGCCGCCTGATCTCCTTGGCGTGCTTCTCCTCGATGCCCTTGTAGTAGATCTGCTTCACTTCCTTGAAGCCGAGATTGTAGACGAAACTCTGTAGGTGGAAGAGGTATTCGTTGTAGAAGAAGTCGATGGTTTCGCTCTCGGTCACGTTGTCGCTGTGCGTCCGCCAATTGAAGTAGCACCTGCCTTTCGAGTCGCTGTCCTTGATAAGCCCGAGGAAGTAACCCAGGTCCTTGGTGTTCTCATCTTTCTGAATGTTACCTGTCGACTCGTGCGGGTTGGAAAAGATGGGGATGATAACGAACCCACGGCAGGTCTCCTCCTTGAGGAGCGGGTTGTAGAGGGGCATGACGTTCCGCTGAAAGAAGTGGGACAGTATGTTAAACCTCCCGTACTCGGTGAAACTCTGCCGCTCCTCCAAGCCGGTAACGGCGAACGCCTGCAACGCACTCAGGTATGAACGAACGACTTCCTGAAGCCCCCTCTGTAGCGTGCGCGCGTTGTTGAGCGTCTTCCTCACCTGGTTGTAAGTCTTCGAGAGGACGGGCAGAGTCTGCTCGCAGAGGTCGATGAACTCATTGACGGCCTGATGGCACCTTGGCTCCTGCGCCAGGATTGGGTCGCCGTAATAGTTTTTTGTCCGGCGGTATGATCCCCGCGAAAAATAGGACGAGGTATTGATGCCGATCTTCTCCTCGCTGCTGCTCGTCCAGTATTTCAAGTGGAAGTAGAAGAATTCGATGGCCGCCAGTAAGCGTTCGGTCGGCACCTCGCTACCGGTGTCGATGAGCAGGCCGAAATATTGCAGCCATTCGTAGATCGTGTGGGCCTCCGGCTCACTACCATTAACTTTCGGCGGGGCGCTGTCGTTCACGCGGATGAACAGTTCGCCGTCTAGCGACGAGGTGAACTTATCGGTGACCTTTGAATACTTCCGGGCGAATGCCTTTTCCAGCACGCCCTTCTTCTTCTTCCTGAAAAGTCTCGTGACCGAGATGGAGAAGGGTGCCGTCAGGTCGATGCGGTGAGCCACGAGGAAGCAGGTCAGCCACTGTAGGATGGTGTGATCCATCTCCCCGCTCGAAGCGTAAAAGAAGTTGTATTTCGTCTCGGGGCCGTCCGGCTCCTGATTCCTGCGCCATTCCTGACTGCCGAAAAACTTTACAAAATCGTCCTTGAAATTGATCTGCTCTCGGGTCTTCGCGTTCAGATCGAGGTAGAAGGCGAGCCACTCGTCGGGCGGCTTATGGAACTCGGGGGTGCCACGGATGTTTCTCGTGTTGACGAAGAAGGGAAATGTGAAGCTGGGCGTGAGCTGATTCTCCCTGGCGAAAGGGCCGGTGAGATAGAACGGTTCCGCGGTCTCTTCGGTGCCCGACCGTGGGTCGATGAAGCAGTACATGCCGAAAAGCAGTTGCAGGTCTTTGATCAGGAAGTCATGTAACGACTCTTCGAAGTTGTTCGGCCTGACCATCCTGCGGTCGGCGGCGACCGACAATGAGTTTTTCCGGCTGCTCCGTTTAGCCCTCTTATCCAATCCGACAAACTTGTTGGCGGCCCCGTGCAGCAGGCATTGGATGTAGAAGTATTTGTTACCACGGTCTTTCACATACTCGTACCCATCATGGTTTACCAGCTGAATCTTATTTATCTGAAACAGGTTGTTAGAAATTTCTTGCGGATATGCCTCTTCCAGCAGAATGCGGTTGAGGCATTGGATGGCGTCGTCGGGCCGTTCCTTATCGGAAGCCTCCGGGCCGAGTTCGTATGCTTTAAGTAACCGGCGTGCTTCGGCGGACAGGCGTAGATACCGGAAGCGCCCTTCGCTGTACAACGAAGGGTCGTCGAGGATGTCATTGAAGTCTTTGGCCAGATTGCGGAGAAAGGAGTTGTTCTCCTCGTCGGGGTCTAGATACCGGAGTAAGAGTTCAGGAGTCGCACGTTTCAACTTGCTGTAAATGTACTGCGAGAGCTGCAAATAAGGTTCACGTGGGTTCTGGAGTTTCTTGAACAAACCTACCGCGTCGATGAAATGGGCCTCGGTGAACTTGGTGTCGTTAGGGCTTTTCCACTTCTCCCCGTACGTCTTGAGCAACTTGTTGAGTTGGAAGTATCTATTTTCGAGCATGGTCGTCTCGCAGCTATATGTTCCAGTTGAGGTCAACAATGCCGACCGTATAGCCCGCGCCGAAACTGCACAGGAGGATGCGGTCGCCCTTCGCGAAGGTGCCCGCTTCTTGCTGCTGGCCTAGGCATAAGGGGATTGAGGCAGCCGCGGTGTTGCCGACGTGTTCGAGGTTCGTCAGCATCTTCCGCGGCGGAATCTTCATCTGCCCGGCCACTTCATTCAACATCCGGCTGTTCGCCTGGTGGAAAATGAAGTGGTCGAACGAATCGACGGACAGGCCGTGCTTCGACAGATACTCCTCCACGAAGTTAATAGTCAAGGCCGTGCCGTGCCTGTAGACCCTCGTCCCTTGCAGTCGCAGCGTCTCGTCGAAGTCTTTTGAGAGTGAGGAGAAGTAGACGATGTCGTCGATGTAGTCGGTGATGCTGGCCGTCTCGGTGCGGTTGACGCCGTGCGTCGCCTCGTCGCCGCGCACGACCAGCACTGCCGCCGCGGCGTCGCCGAACAGGATGCCTGTCTGGTAGTCGAAGCCGTTGAGCATCCGGCTCATGGTTTCCGCTGCGCAGACGACTACCTTCCGCTTCTGCCCCAGCCGTATGTAGTTGACCGCCTGTTCGACGCCGAACAGGAAGCCCGAGCATGCCGCGTTGATGTCGAATGCCGTGAGCCTCAGCCCCCTGTCGTTCGAACTCTTACACAACTCCTCGAATACGAGGCTCGCGTTTGATGGGGTGAGCGATTCCGGACTCAACGTGCCCAGGATGATCGCGTCTACCTCGCCCAAGGGCGTGTGCGACCTGTCGAGCAGATCGATGACGCACCTGGCGGCAAGGTCGCGGAGACGCTCGTTGTCTCGGACGTACCTGCGCTCCTTTATGCCGCACGCCTTCAGGATGGCGTCCGGCGTGAGCTTCTTCGTGAACTTGTCGTAGTAAGACTGCTGGTAGGCCACGGCCAAGTGCTCGTTGGTTACTCTGCGCTCGGGAAGGTAATAGGAACACCCCGCGATGGTTGCTTTGTGCATGACCGACCTCTTGTTGTTGGCGTGCGTCAGGGGCCTGTGCGGAGGCCGGAAATATCAACGCCCATCGGCGCGGCTGGAATTAGAGAAAATCAAGTAGGGCAAACGTGGGGAGGCCGGATGTCTCTACCCGCTGGCGTCCAGTACGTTCGCGTGGACGGGATACTCTCTGACCTCTTCAACGAAATTCAGGTCGTTGTGGAACGACTCCGAGATGAAGAACCACGCGAGGACGGCCATGCTGATGCTGCCCAGCCCGAGGATGGTAGTGGCCGTCATCGTGTCGAACCTAGCGTCCAGAAACACGAACATCGGAACGATGGGCAGTGACAGCGCCCTGATGAGGTTCGGAACGGCGGTCGTCGCGGTCGCTCTGAGGTTCGTCCCCCATTGCTCCGCCACGGTGGTGAGCAGTAGAGTCCAATAGCCCACGCTTAGCCCCAGCAGCGGCGTGAAGATGTAGTGATACTGAAAGGCCGAGCGGGGTTTTATCAGGCCGAAGGAGCAGACAACCAGGGCCGCGAAGATTAAATAGCCGATGAGCACCTTTTTCCTGCTGTGCACCTGCTGGCTGAAGTAATTGGCCGCGACGTCGCCGACGGAGAGCGCGATGAAGAAGGTGATGACGGTGATGCCGAGGCTAATCTTCTCCCCGTTGAGGTATTTAGAGTAGTTCGTGGCGAACTTGATGGGGATGGAGATGATGAAATAAGTCGGCGCGCCCAACAGAACGCAAACGAGTAGTTTCCTCAAAAGCCGCCAGTTGGTCAGCACCGCCAGGATATCCCCCTTGGCGATGTTAGACCTTTCCTGGTTGACGTAAACTGCCGAATCCGTGAGCCGGATTCTGAAGAAGAGCAGAACAAGCCCAAGCATGCCACCTATGATGTAGAGTGTGTTCCAGGGAAGACCCGAAAATTCTGTCAGCGCCGCAGCGAATGCGCTCCCGAGCAACCCGAAAGAGACTACCAACATGATCGCGTAGCCCCTCTTCTCTTTCGGAAAGACTTCG
>JAXDFO010000164.1:0-15060 GCA_034665545.1 Blastocatellia bacterium | reverse complement strand
CCCTGCTCGCGCAGTTTCATCGCCAGGGGCGCGATCATGAAGGTCGCTTCCAATCGCCCGCTCTTGATGGATTCAACGATGGTCGGGAAATCCGTGTAACGCTGCGAATCGAAACGCGTCTCTTTGCTGGTCCTGGTGGCGAAGTCCGTGACCGGGCAAGTAAGATGACAGGTGACGGGCAGGAAGCCCACATTCAACTGTTGCCGCGCCTGTTCCGAGCCGCCCGCCGCTCTTTTATTGGTCCAGTGTTGCCAGGGCTTGAGTCGCAAGGCTCCGAGCAGGGCGATGATGGCGAGCGCAAATACTATCCAGCGAGTGGTTGAAGAACGAAACATAAAAATTTTCCTTTATCTTTAATTAAGCCTGTGCGAAAGCGTTCTCTTTGTCATGCTCCAAACCGAGTTCCGTCAGGATTTGATGGACCGCCTCGACCACCAACGGGTGCGTCAGGTCGCGCGGGCGCGGGAGGTCCAGTTTTAATTCCCTGCGAATCGTGGCCGGGCGATCCGAGAGGACGACGACGCGGTCCGCGAGTTGTGCCGCCTCCTCTATGTCGTGCGTCACGAGCACGACCGTGCGCGGCAGTTCGTAGAGCATCCGCGCCAGTTCACGACGCAGGCGCAGGCGCGTCAAGTAATCCAGAGATGAGAACGGCTCGTCAAGGAGCAGTATGTCCGTGTCGCCCGCGAGGGCGCGAGCGAGTTCCGCGCGCTGGCGCATGCCGCCCGAAAGTTGGTGCGGGTAATGGTCCACGAATCCTTCTAGATTGATGAGGGCCAGCATCTCTCCCAACTGCCGCGCGCGCTCCGCTTCGTCCTTCACATGGCGCAGGCCGAGAGAGATATTCTGGGCCAACGTCTGCCAGGGGAACAGCCCGTCCTGTTGATAGACCATGCGCACGCGGCCCTCGCTCAAGACCTTTCCGCTCGTCGGTTTGATAAAGCCCGAAAGCAAGTTGAGCAGCGTCGTCTTGCCGCAGCCGGATGGGCCCACCACCGCGACGAACTCGCCGCGCTCTATCTCAAGCGAGAGATGGCTGAAGACCTCGACCGCGCCGAACGCGCAGCTGACATCCTGGAGGCTCAGCAAAGTCTTATCTTTCATATCCCCACCTGACGCTCGGCAGTCTCATTAATTGGACCAGCAGGCGGTCTATCAAAACGCCTATCAGACCGATGACGATCATTCCCACTACAAGCAAGTCCATGCGCAGGCCGTTGCGCGCGTCCCAGATGGCGAAGCCGAGCCCGTCGCGCCCCGCGATCATCTCCGCCGCAACCACCACGACCCAGGCCAGCCCCGCCGTCACGCGCAAGGCCGTGATGACCTGCGGCGCGATGGCTGGCAGCGTGACCTGCGTCAACAACTCCGCGCCTTGAAAGCCGTAATCCTGAGCGACGCGAAAATAGACTGTGGGGATGCTGGCGACCGCCGCGACCGTGGCGAGGACTATGGGAAAGAAGGAGGCCATGAAAATCAGGAAGATGGCCGGAAGATCGCCGATGCCGAACCAGAGTATGGCGAAGGGTATCCAGGCGAGCGGCGAGAGATTGCGAAAAAAGTTGACGGCGGGCAAGAGCGCGCGTCGCGCGCTCGCCTTCTGTCCGAGCCAGAGGCCGAGCGGCAGCCCTAACGCCACCGCCAGCGCGAACCCGCTCGTCACGCGAAAGAGAGATGCTATTAAGTCGTTCAACATCCTGCCACTGCTAAACTCTTCGCCGAATCCTTTCAAGACCGAGAGCGGAGAAGGAAAGACAGATTCGGGAAAGACTCGCAACACAGAGAGCGCGGCCCAGATGGCGAGCGCGACGAGCAGGACCAGGAGCGGCAGAAGACGCGACCAACTATCTTTCGTCTTCGTCGTTGAAGCGGAGGATAACGTCATATATCGAAAACTCAATACAGGCTCAACTTTTCATGATATGTTATCATACCGTCCTGAAGCACCTGAAAAATTACGAGGCTGCATGTCGCCATGCAACACAAGAGATGCGCCTTCCATCTTTAAACGCCAGAGATAATTTTGTCTATGCGCATCGGCTCATTCCTTCGTCATTCGTCCCTGCCCTTTCTTTTTCTCTCAATCGCGCTGCTGATGTCGTGCGGGTGTTTCGCCGGATGCCGTCCGGGCGCGAAGTTGCCGGATAAATCTTCCGTGGAATACCGCGAGGCGGTCAAGGCGTTTTACGTCGGCCTCGCGGGGCTTCAGGTGGGCGACGATGTGCAGGCCGAGAAGCGTTTCGCGCAGTTGACGCAGGCGGTGCCGGAAGAGCCTGCCGGTTGGGCCAACTACGGGCTGCTCGCGCTGCGCCAGCGAAACTACGACGCGGCGGCCGAGAGGCTTGAGAGAGCGCGCACGCTCGCCCCCGACAACGGGCGCGTCTACATGTTGCAAGGCGTGCTTGAGAGCGCGCGCGGAAAGTTCCCGGAAGCCATCGCCGCTTTGCGCAAGGCCGTCGAATTGGACCAGAAAAATCTCAAGGCGGTCTACATGCTGGCCGAGCAGATTGAGCGGCAGGGCGACGAGAACAATCTCAAGGATGTTCAGCAACTGCTGCAAAAAATTCTTGAGACGCAGCCGGACAATCTAGCAGTTCTCATAGAACTAACGCGCGTCTCCGCCAAGCGCGGCGATGCCGAGACTTTCAAGTACGCTCTCGCGCGTATCAACGAACGCTCTGCAAACTGGCCGCCCGAAGTTAAGCAACAACTCGACGCCCTCAACGCCGCCGCCACCGGGCCGGACCCGCGCGCCGCCGCCACGCGCATAGCCTTCGTGCGCAACGTCCTCGTGCGCGTCCCCGAATATCGCCAGAGCCTTTCCGAAATCAAGCCGCCGCCCGGCGAAGAGGCAGAACCCTTCACGCGCCTGCTGCGACTGGAATCTCCCACGCCGCTCCCCGCGCTCGCCGACGAGGCTCTCAATTTTACAGCCGAACTCATCAACGATTTTAGCAACGGCGGCAAATGGGATTGGACCGGCGCGGTCTACATGAACGGCGAGGGCAGGCCCGCCGTCATCGCCGCGAACGGGCGCGAGGTGCGTATCCAGGGAGGCTCTCCCATTCCCTTTCCCGGTGGGCCCACCTCTCAACCGCCGACGCCCTCTGGAATAATGGCTCTGGATTTCAACTACGATTTTAAAACTGACCTCGTGCTCGCGGGCGCGGGCGGCGTCAGATTGTTTCGACAGGACGAGGCCAACAAGTTCACGGATGTCACGGCGCAAACCAAACTGCCCGCCAACCTCACGAACGCATCTTACACGGGAGCCTGGCCTGCTGACATAGAAGCTGACGGCGATCTTGACATCGTCCTCGGCACGCTCGGCGGCGCGCCGCTCGTGCTGAGAAACAACGGCGACGGCTCATTCAAAGAACTGCACCCGTTCGAGGGAGTCAACGGGCTTCAGCGTTTCGTCTGGGCCGACTTCGATGCCGACGGAGACCCCGACGCCGCGTTGATTGACCTCTTCGGCAAGCTTCATGTTTTCACCAACGAGCGGACGGGCCAATTTCATGAACGCGCGCTGCCCGCCGACCTGCCTGAGATGCGGGCCATCAGCACAGCCGATGTCAATAACGATGGAACGCTCGATCTCCTTTTGGTCCAGGCCGACGGCGTTATCCTGCGGCTCTCCGATAAGGATGAAGGCAAAGACTGGGACAAGGCGGAGCTTGCCCGCCCGCCCGCCGGATATGCTGCGGGAGAGTTTCAATTGTTGGTCGCGGACCTCGATAACAACGGCGGCCTCGACCTGTTGCTCTCGAATTATGGGCCAACGCCCTCCGCGCTTCCTCCAACGCCGGGCACGCCCGTTGACTTCAGCAAGACGGGCGCGCTCGTCTGGCTCTCGGACCAGAACGGAAATTTCAAGCCGCTCAATCAAAGCATCGGCTCGACGAGAATCCTCTCACTCGCGGACCTCGGCGGGAACGGTCGGCTGGACCTGCTTGGACTTTCAACGGAAGGACTGCCCGTTCACTGGACCGGCCACGGCGCGAAGAATTATCACTGGCAAGCCATCCGCCCGCGCGCCAAGCAGGCCGTCGGAGACCAGCGTATCAACTCGTTCGGCGTCGGCGGCGAGATGGAAATCCGCGCGGGATTGCTGGTCCAGAAACAACCTATTACTGGTCCTCTTATCCATTTCGGTCTGGGCGAACAGACGGGCGCGGATGTGGTGCGTATCGTCTGGCCCAACGGCTCCGTGCGCGCGGAGTTTGACTTGCAGGCGGACCAGACCGTGCTCGCAGAGCAACGCTTGAAAGGCTCCTGCCCGTTCCTCTTCGCTTATAACGGAAAGGAGATGGCCTTCGTCAAGGACAGCGCGCCGTGGGGTTCCGCGATTGGGTTGCGCATTGACACGCTCGGCACGGCCAGCATCGCCGCGACCGAAGAGTGGTTCAAGATAAGCGGCGCACAGCTTGTCCCTCATGATGGTTTCTACGACCTGCGCATGACGGCTGAACTGTGGGAGACCTATTACGTTGACCATCTCTCCCTGATGGTCGTTGACCATCCGGCGGGCACAGACATCTTCGTTGACGAACGCTTCAGCATCCCGCCCGTCAAGCTCGAAGTCACGACCGTCAACACGCCGCGAGCCTTCGCACGCGCGACGGATGACAACGGCCAGGACGCGACGGAGACTGTGCGCGCGCGCGATGAAAAATATCTGGACAACTTCGGGCGCGGTCAATATCAGGGCTTGACCAGGGACCATTACGTCGAACTCGAACTCCCTGATGATGCGCCAAGCTCAGGCCCGCTCTGGCTCATAGGCCACGGGTGGATGCACCCGACGGACTCTTCCATCAACGAGGCCGTGGGTCAGGGCAATCAGGAGAAAGCGCGCGGCTTGAGTTTGGAAGTGGCGGACGGGCGCGGCGGGTGGAAGGTCGCGCGCGACAATCTGGGGATTCCCGCCGGGCGCGAAAAAACCGTCCTCGTTGATTTAGCAAACATCTTCACGGAAGGCGCGCCGCGAAAGATGCGACTGCGCACTAACCTCGAAATTTACTGGGACGCGCTCGCATGGGCCCAAGGGTTGCAGGACGCGACGATTAAGACCGTGAGGCTCGATGCGGAGACGGCTGAACTGCGCTATCGCGGCTTCTCGGTCATCAATCAGGCGAACGAGTCTTCGCCAGAATTGCCGGACTATAATCACATCAACGGCACGACGCAGCGATGGCGCGACCTCATAGGTTATTACACGCGCTTCGGCGACGTGCGCGAACTGCTGCGCGGCGTGGACGACCGTTATGTATTAATGAACGCGGGCGATGAGATAGCTTTGCGTTTCGCCGCGCCGCCCGCGCCGCCCGCAGGTTGGGCGCGTGATTACGTCATCGTCGGCGACGGTTGGATTAAGGACGGAGATTACAACTCAGAGTTTTCCAAGACGGTGCTCCCCTTGCCCTCACACGACCGTCGAGAATACACTAGCTCTTCTGCGAGGCTTGAGGATGAGACTGTCTACCAGCGACATCCGCAGGACTGGCAGGATTACCACACGCGCTATGTGACGCCGAGGGGCTTTCAACAGGCGCTCAGACAAAAATAACTAAGAAGGAGATTCCCCTAAACGTGAGCCAAGACGAAGTGATTGCCAACCAGAAGCAGATTCTCGCCAACCAGCAGACCATCATCGAGAATCAAAACAAGATTGAAGCCAACCAGAATAAGCTGGACCAGGTTATCCAGAACCAGTCCGCTATCATCGCCAACCAGGAAAGCATCAAGGAGAATCAGGACAAGCTGGACCGCATGCTCGCCAACCAGGAGCGCATCCAGGCCAACCAGGAACAGATTCTCTCCAACCAGAAAGAGATTCTGTCGAAGTAGAATTTTTCAAGGCAGGAGCCAGTAGAAAAGCAGGGAGCCAGGAGCCAGGAGTCAGGAGTCAGTAGAAGAACGGTCGAATAGCCTGTCTCCCAAATTCCAGCTTCTACCTTCCTGTTTTTCTTCTGGCTCCTGGCTCCTGACTCCCTGTTTTTTTAATTCTTCATGCAGAGTCGTATCCTTAGATTTTCGCTCATCCTTTTTTTCCTCGCGCTACTGGCGACCCCGCTTGTGTTGAAGCGTCTCAACGCGCGACGCGCGGCGCAGACGGCTGGCTCGACGAGCAAGAGCACTGCGCTGGCCCGCTACGGTTTTCATCTGGAAGAAATCTCCAAAGCCTCCGGCATCAACTTCACGCACCAGGCTCCTACGCTGGACCATAAATTGGACCACATCATGCCGCAGGTCGCCTCGATGGGCGCGGCAGTTTCCATCGTTGACTTCGACCGCGACGGCTGGCAGGACATCTACACTACGAACAGTGGCGAGGGCAGTCTCAACGCTCTCTATCGCAACCAGCACGACGGCACGTTCAAAGACGTGGCCGCCGAGATGGGCGTCGCGGATGTCAACCGCGCGGAGACGGGCGTCTCGACGGGCGCAGTCTGGGGCGATTACGATAACGACGGCTACGAAGACCTCTTCATATACAAGTGGGGCAAGCCTGAACTTTTTCATAATGACGCGGGGCACGGATTCACGCGCGTGAGCGAGGCGGCGGGCTTGCCCCTGTGGGTCAACGCCAACACGGCCATCTGGTTCGACTACGACCGCGACGGAAAATTGGACCTTTTTCTCGGCGGCTACTACCCGGAAGATGTGGATCTCTGGCATCTCAAGGACACGCGCATGATGCCGGAGAGTTTCGAGTACGCGCAGAACGGAGGCCGCAAGTATCTCTTTCATAACCTGGGCGGCGGGAAGTTTGAAGAGGTCAGCGCGCGGCTCGGCATAGAGACCAGGCGTTGGGCCTTAGCGGCGGCAGCCGCAGACCTGCGCGGCACTGGCTACCCTGACCTTGTCATCGCCAACGATTACGGAGTGACGGAGCTTTTCTTCAACGAGGAGGGCAAGCATTTCACGAGCGCGGGTGAGAAGAGCGGCATCGGCTTCGCTCCGAAGAGCGGGATGAACGCCGCGTTCGGTGACATACTCAATCAAGGCAGGTATGCCATCTACGTCTCGAACATCACTGAGGAGGGCGTGCTCATACAGGGCAACAACCTGTGGGTTCCGAAGGAGGGCCGCGAGGGCGACGCGCTTCAGTATGAGAACCTCGCGCGAGACATGGGAGTGGAACTCGGAGGATGGAGTTTCGGCGCGCAGTTCGGTGATTTGAACAACGATGGATTCCTGGACCTTTATCTGGTCAACGGTTACGTCTCCGGCCATCGTGGCGCGGACTACTGGTACGATTTTTCCAAGGTCGCGGGCGGCAATACCAACATCATCTCGGACGCGGCGAACTGGCCGCCGATGAATGGCCGCAGCCTCTCCGGTTATCAACAGAAGCACGTCTGGCTCAACGACGGCGCGGGCCGCTTCAACGAAGTGGCGCAGGTCACGGGCGTGACCGATACGTACGACGGTCGTTCCGTGGCGTTGGCCGATTTATGGAATCGCGGCGCGCTGGATGTCATCGTCGCCAACCAGAGAGGGCCGCTGCTGCTTTACAAGAACGAGGTCGCGCCTGAGAACAAGTGGATTGATTTCGAGTTGGAGGGCACGGCGAGCAATCGCAGCGCCATCGGCGCAGAGGTCACGCTCTACTGGAACGGTCAAAAACAGGTCCAGGAAATTTCCGGCGGCAGCGGCTTCTGCGCGCAGAACCAGCGCAAGCTTCATTTCGGCCTGGGGAAAACTGTGGCCGACTTGAGGGCTGTGATTCGCTGGCCTTCTGGTAAGATACAGACTTTGGACGCGCTGAGCATAGGCCAGGTCAATAAACTGAAGGAGCCGGAAGCATGAACCCTTCTTTGAGCGCAACAGAGTCAGCTTCTGTTTCTACGAAAAAGAGCGGGATGGAATGGAAACGATTTTTCAGTTTCGAGAATCGCTATCTCCCTCCACTCTTCATCACCTGCATCCTGCTCGCGGGCCAACTCTCTTTCGGGATTCTCGAAAGCTATACCAAGACGACGCTCGCCATCGCCACGGCCATCGCTATCGAGCTTCTCCTCGCGCGTCTCTTCACCGGCAAGTGGCCGCACCTGGCGAGCGCGTACATTTCCGGCATCAGCGTCGGCATACTGGTCCGCTCGCCCGCCATGTGGCCTTACGCGCTGTGCAGCGCGATTTCCATCACCTCTAAATATGTGTTGCGCGTGCGCGGGCGTCACATCTGGAACCCGTCGAATTTCGGCATCTGCGCGATGCTCTTTCTGGCTCCCTTCACGGTCGCCAGCCTGAACATTCAATGGGGCAACAACCTGTGGCCGATGCTCGTTATCTGGACGCTCGGCTCCGTCATCATCTGGCGTCTCAGGCGATTTCACATCAGCGCGACCTACGTCGTTTCGTTCATCATGTTCGCCTTCGTCCGCAGTCTCTTGACGCATCATCCCTGGGCCGCAGAGGTCGCGCCGATTACTGGACCAATGTACCAACTCTTCGTCTTCTTCATGATTACGGACCCGAAGACCACGGTTCACTCTAAGCTGGGCCAATGCCTGGTAGCGTTCACGGTCGCGCTCGCGGAAACGATCCTGCGCCTCTGCCAGATAGTCCACGCGCCCTACTACGCGCTCTTCATCGTCGGCCCGACGGCCAATCTGATAGAGATGTGGTTGGCCCTGCGCAAGAGGCAGGCCGCAACCATCTAGACGGCCACTTGTTCACACGCGCGCTGAATCCATTAAATCTAAGGTAAGTTGAATGCGTAAATTTTGGACCACCGATGCTCTTATTCTGTTCCTCTTCTCATCGCTCCTGCTGGGTGGCTGCAAGAGTGAACCGACGCCGAACGCGCCGGGCGGGCAGTCCGCGAACGGCAACGCGGAGCAACAACAGCAGTCGGCGGGCCAGTCGGCTTCGGCCTCGCCGGGCGCGTCAGTCGCTGATGGCCCGCGTCCTTCCGGTCCCATAGAATTCGTGGACGTGACGGCGCAGGCCGGAATCCGTTTCAAACATAACAGCGGGGCTTTCGGTAAAAAGTATCTGCCGGAGACGCTCGGCGCGGGCTGCGCCTTTATTGATTACGACAACGACGGCTGGCAGGACATCCTGTTCATCAATTCCACTGACTGGCCCGAACGCAAGACTAACAGGACCACTCCCGCGCTCTATCACAACAACCAGAACGGCACGTTCACGGACACGACGCGCGAAGCCGGACTCGGCGCAGAGATGTACGGCCTCGGCGTCACCGTCGGCGATTACAACAACGACGGGATGGATGACATCTACATCACCTGCGTCGGCACGAACCATCTTTTCATGAACGCGGGCGGCGGCAAGTTCAGGGACGTGACGGCGCAAGCGGGCGTCGCGGACCAGGGCTTTTCGACGAGCGCGGTGTGGTTCGATTACGACCGCGACGGCAAGCTGGACCTCTTCGTCTGTCATTACGTTGACTGGTCCGTTGAGAAGGACCAATTCTGCTCCCTCGACGGCAAGAACAAGTCTTACTGCACGCCGCAGTCTTACAAGGGGCAAAGCTCTTCTCTCTTCCACAATCGCGGCAACGGGACATTCGAGAATGTCACGCAGCGCGCGGGACTGTTCGACCCAAGCGGCAAATCGCTCGGCGTCGCCCTCCTCGATTACAACAACGACGGATTTTTGGACCTCTTCGTGGCCGACGACACGGAGCCGAACAAGCTCTACAAGAACAACGGCAACGGGACGTTCACGGATGAAGCCATCACGGCGGGCGTGGCCTACAGCGAAGCGGGCACGCCGCGCGCGGGGATGGGCGTGGACGCTGCCGACTATGACGGCTCTGGCCGACAAGGGTTAATCATCGGCAACTTCACGAACGAAAGCATGGCCCTCTATCGCAACGACGGCAACGGCCTCTTCTCCGACGAGGCGAGCGCGTCCGGCATCGGCAAGATGTCCGCGCAGTCGCTGACCTTCGCCACCTTCTTCTTCGATTACGACCTGGACGGCATGCTCGACATACTGGCCGCCAACGGCCACGTCTCCGACGACATCAGCGTGGTCCAACCCGGCGTCAAGTACGCGCAGCCGCCGCACCTCTTCCACAATCGGGGCAAGCGCAAATTCGAGGAAGCGACGCGCGGCCTGGGCCAGGCTCTACAACGCGCCATCGTCGGGCGCGGCGCGGCCTACGGCGATTTCGACAACGACGGCGACCTGGACCTGCTCATCACAGCCAATAATGGACCAGCGAGGCTCTTGCGCAACGAGAACGCGAATCAGAACGACCTTCTGCGCGTGCGCCTCACGGGCGCGAAGTCTAACCGCGACGCCATCGGCGCGAAAGTTACTTTGCGAATGCCGAACGGCATGAAGCTCATGCAGATGGTCAGGACGGGTTCGAGCTATTGCTCGCAGAGCGAACTGCCCCTCACCTTCGGCCTCGGCAAAGCGGAGGCGGGCAAGCCTCTCACTTTAGAAATCATCTGGCCCAACGGGCAGGTTGAAAACGTTCAGAACGCGACGCCGAACCAGTCCATCATGATTGAAGAAGGAAAGGGCATCGTCTCCGCGCAGCCCGTTATTTTCATGAGAGCGGCGCAGCCCTGAATAGTGGTGGACGCCTCTTTCATCCTCACTCAAGCCAAACTGAAAGACTACTCTTTAGATTTGAAAATTGCTGGCGGGAGGCTTAAGCTGTCGGCAATGCGCTTTCCCGAAAATTTGCTCTGACATCATAGCAGGAGGACGTGATGAAACGATTCTTTGTTTCGGCGGTCGTCGTTGTGCTCACAGTGTTCGCGCTGAACTCTGCGGCATTGGCCCAGCAGTCTGCGCGCCCGTTCACGATTGACGAACTGCTCAAGGTGCGTCGCGTGGGAGACCCGCAGGTCTCGCCCGATGGACGCACGATTGCTTATCAAATCGGTTTTGTTGACAAGGTCGCTAATAAGACGTTGACGCAGATTTACCTGGTCCCGATTGAAGGCGGGTCTTCGCGGCAGTTGACGTCCGGCGACAAGTCTTCCGTCTCGCCGCGCTGGTCGCCCGACGGCAAGAAGATAGCTTTCATTTCGGCGCGCGACGGCGCGCCGCAAATCTGGACCATTGATGTCGCGGGCGGACAGTTGCAAAAGGTCACGAACATCTCTGCGGGCGCGGGCGATTTCGTCTGGTCGCCGGATGGCAGCATGTTCGCGTTCACTTCGGATGTTTACCCGGAATGCGCGACGGACGATTGCAATAAGAAGCGCGAGCAGGAAGCGGATGAGAGTAAGGTCAAGGCGAAGATTGCGACGCGGCTGCTCTTTCGTCACTGGACCAGTTTCAAGGAGGGCAAGCGTTCGCACGTCTTCATCGTCTCATCCGGCGGCGGCGAGGCGCGCGACATGACGACGGGCGATTACGACGCGCCGCCCTTCAGTCTCGGTGGGCCAACTGACTACGCCTTCTCGCCCGACTCAAAAGAATTGGCCTTCGTCCGCAACACGGACAAGGTCGAGGCGGCTTCGACCAATAGCGACATCTTCATCATCCCCGTCAACGGAGGCGAGCCGAAACGCCTGACCGGCAGCAACATGGGCGCGGACGCCTCGCCCGTCTACTCGCCCGACGGGCGATACCTGGCCTATCGCTCGCAGGCCACAGCAGGCTTTGAGAGCGACCGTTTTCGTCTCATGCTCTACGACCGCCAGAGCGGGCAGTCTCGCTCCATCTCAGAGCAACTCGATTCCAACGTTGAGAGCATCACCTTCTCGCCCGACGGCCAGAAGATTTACTTCGTCGCGGCGGAGCGCGGGCGCGAACCCATCTATAGCATCGGCGTCGGTGGCGGCGCGATAACCAAGCTCGTCAACGAAGGCTTTAACGACGATGTGCATGTCACGTCGGATGGACGTTCCCTCGTCTTCTCGCGCAACACCGGCGCGAAGCCCACGGAAATTTACAGGTCCAATTCTGACGGAAGCGGCGTCGCCCAAGTGACGAGGACGAACGATTCTTTTCTCTCCGAGTTCAACCTGCAACCTCTGGAGGAAGTGACCTGGACGGGCGGAGCCAACACGAAGGTGAGCGGCTATATCGCCAGGCCCGCGAATTTCAGTTCGTCAAAGAAATGGCCCATGATCGTGCTCATTCACGGCGGGCCGCAAGGCGCGTGGAATGACGCGTGGGGCTATCGTTGGAACCCGCAGGTCTTCGCGGCGGCGGGCTATGTGGTCTTCATGCCGAACCCGCGCGGCTCTACTGGCTACGGGCAGAAGTTCGTCAACGAGATTTCGGGCGACTGGGGCGGCAAGGCTTTCACGGACATCACGAACGGCGTCGCGCACGTCCTCTCTCTGGGCTACGTGGACAAGGAGAACATTGGCGCGGCGGGCGGCTCCTACGGCGGCTACATGGTGAACTGGATAGAGGGCCACAACACGGACAAGCGTTTCCAGTTCAAAGCCCTAGTCTCGCACGCGGGCGTCTATAACCTGACGAGCATGTACGGCGCGACGGAAGAAATCTGGTTTCCCGAATGGGAGTTTAAGGGCAACCCTTGGGCCAACCCTGAGCTTTATACGAAGTGGTCGCCGCACCTCTTCGCCAAAAATTTCAGGACGCCGATGCTCGTCGTTCATGGCGAACTCGATTATCGCGTGCCCGTCGGCGAAGGCTTGCAACTCTTCACCACGCTCCAGCGCATGGGCGTCGAATCCAAGCTGCTCTACTTCCCAGACGAAGGCCACTGGGTTCTCAAGCCGCAGAACTCAACGCTCTGGTACAACACAGTTCTCGACTGGTTCGATACCCACCTCAAACACTAGCGCATAAAGCGAAGGGCGAAGGCGATGAGCTTTCGCCCTTCGCCTTTCCGGTTTATTTCTGTAGTATGTCTCGTGCCACATGTGTCCTCGCGCTTGATTAAATTATCTCGTCTTCACTCATCGAGTCTTGAAGATGAGAGGAAACGTGTTTCGACTTCTGGAGGAAGCCTCATGAAAAGTTTCAGGCAGTTAGTGTTGGTCCTTTGTCTCTTCGCGTTCGTTGTATCGCTCGCCCCTCGCGTCTCTCGCGCGGCGGACTTTAAACGTGAGACTATCTATCAAATCATCACGGATCGTTTCTTCGACGGCAGTACGTCGAACAACAATCCGTCGCAGTCGGCGGGCCTCTACGACTCAACGAAAACGAACTGGCGCGCATACTGGGGCGGAGACCTCGCGGGCATTCAGCAGAAGATGTCGTACCTCGCGGGCATGGGCGTGACGGCCATCTGGATTTCGCCGCCCGTGGATAATCTCAACACCAACATCCCGGACGGCAACGGCAATCCGACCGCCGCTTATCACGGCTATCAGGGCAGGGATTTCAAGCGGGTCGAGGAGCACTTCGGCAACAGCAGTAATACCTGGACCGATTTTGACAATCTAGTGACCGCCGCGCACCAGAATGGAATTAAAGTCATCATTGATTTCGCGCCCAACCATACGACGCAGGACAACGCGGGAGAGTTCGGCGCGTTCTACGACAACGGCACGTTTCAGGGCAATTACACCAGCGACACGAACGGATATTTTCATCACAACGCGAACATCGCGGGCACCGGATGGGACGACCGTTATCAAGTCGAGTATTACACGCTCTTCGACCTCGCGGACCTCAACCAGGAGAACTCCACCGTTGACGGTTATCTCAAAGCCTCCGCGCTGCTTTTCCAGCAGCACGGCGTTGACGGCTTTCGCATAGACGCCGTCAAGCATGTGACGTGGGGCTGGGAGTACAGCTTCGCCAATTCGATTTTCACGGGCGGCGATAGCTTCCTCTTTGGCGAGTGGTATCAGGGCAACACGAACGACCCGCTCTATCACGATTCATACAAGTTCGCCAACCAGAGCGGCATCTCGCTTCTGGACTTCCCGCTCAACACGGCGATTCGCAACGTCTTCGGCTCTGTCAACTCAAACTTTTCCGCCATTGATTCGGTCATCACGCAGGAGGCCACAAACTTCACCTGGGACGAAGACCTCGTGACCTTCATAGACAATCACGACATGGCCCGCTTTCTCTCCATCAACAATAACAACAACCGCCTTCATGAAGCGCTCGCCTTCATCGAAACGGCGCGCGGCATCCCCTGCATCTACTACGGCACGGAGCAATACCTGCACAACGACACGAGCGGCGGCACGGACCCTTACAACCGCCCCATGATGTCCGGCTTTTCGACGACGACCACGGCCTATCAGATTCTCAACAAGCTCTCCACGCTCCGGCGCAACAACCCCGCCATCGCCTACGGCTCGCACACAGAGCGATGGATTAACAACGATGTCTACATCTACGAACGCAAGTTCTTCGGCAGCGTCGTCCTCGTCGCCATCAACAAGAACGAGACGACCGCTTACAACATCACCGGCCTCAACACCTCTCTTCCCGCAGGCTCATACACAGACTACCTGACGGGCCAACTCGGCGGCCTCTCCATCTCCGTCAGCACCGGCACGGGCGGCAATAATCCTGTCAGTAATTTCAGCCTGCCCGCGCACGCCGTCTCCGTCTGGCAGTTCACCGAAGGGACAGCCGCGCCCGAGATAGGCTCTGTCGGGCCAGCGATGGGCCAACCCGGCGTCAAGGTCACGCTCGGCGGCAAGAACTTCGGTACGACGACCGGGAGCGTCAAGTTCGGCACGACCGCCGCGACCATCATTTCCTGGTCCTCTACGAAGATAGTCGCCACGACGCCCAACGTCACCAACGGCAATTACAACGTCACCGTCACGAACTCTTCGAGCCAGGTCTCAAACGGCATACAGTACACCGTGCTGACGGCCAAACTCATCCCCGTCACCTTCACCGTCAACAACGCGACGCCGACCACCACGGGCGATTACATCTTCCTCACCGGCAACAGCATCGAACTCGGCAATTGGGCCACGACCTGGGACGGCGCGGTTGGCCCAATGCTCACGCCCAACTACCCCAACTGGTTCCTCAACGCCTCTGTCCCCGCAGGGCAGACGATTCAATTCAAGTTCATCAAGATAGCCGCCAACGGGACCGTCACCTGGGAGGCAGGAGCCAACCACACTTACACTGTCCCCAGCACCGGCGTCGGCTTCGTCAACG
>JAXDFO010000163.1:0-2525 GCA_034665545.1 Blastocatellia bacterium | reverse complement strand
GCAGAACTGCTCGCGCAGGATGAGAAGATGCCCGCCGACGCCAGAGAATTTCTGAGCATCATACGCAACGAGTCGCAACGCCTCTCTCGCATGATTAATACTTTCCTCTCGGTCGCGCAGCTTGAATCAGCGAACCCTCAGGATGTATCGAGGCTGCCGCTTAAGCTTGATGATGTCGTGCGCGAGACCGTGACGAGCCTTCAACCCGTCGCCAGGAAAAAGCGCATACGACTGGTCGGGCAGGAGACTATCAGGCTGCCGCCCATCGCGGCGGACAAGAGCATGATTACGCAGGCGCTCACGAACCTCGTCAGCAACGCTATCAAGTACAGCCCGGAGCGAACCACGGTCACGGTCTCAACCGCGCTTGAAGCAGAGGCCGTGCGCGTCTCCGTGGAAGACTGCGGCTATGGCATCCCGCCCGAATCGGTTGACCGCGTCTGGGAAAAGTTTTATCGCGTCGCGCGCGACGGGCAGGAGAAGGATGAGGAATCAATCGGCCTCGGCCTCTCCTTCGTCCGCGAAGTCGTGGAGCAACACGGCGGTTGCGTCGCACTCGAATCCGAAGTCGGGCGCGGCTCCAAATTCAGCTTCACGCTGCCGAGGCTTTAGGCAGGCCAAAGGTAAAAGTAAAAAGGCACAAGTGAGGGGAAGCCGGCTTTTAATAAAAGCGGTTTCAGCCTTCCTGTTGCCTTTTTACTTTTACCTTTGGCCTTTTATCTTGTTGATAGTTTTGCGGCAGGTTGGGGCTTTACAGGTGCATCTTTTTTTGTCCGGGTGGAGGGTGCTGACGTAGTCGGCTGTAATCTCTTCGCCGGGTTTTATGTCGCGGAGGGCGAAGAAGAGGATGTGCCCGTAGAGGATTTTCATGTAGCAGTTGGGGGCGCAGGAGTGGTTGATGTAATGCGTGCCGTTGCCGCCACGGCTGCCGTCTATGCTCCAACGCCCGTCCAGGTCGCAGATGCGCAGGACGCGGCGGTGCGAACGACGGTCGGCCTCCGCATCCGTGATTCTCTCTCCCGCGTACTCAGCTATCTTCCTGCCGCGCGCGAAACTTCTGGTGGCGAAGCATCCCTTGCCGTGTATCGTTGATTTTTTGACGGTCAGTCCGGGCGCGAGATTCAGTTTCACAATTTGGACCAGAAAAGAGAGCGACTATTTGATGTGGAAGCTGCGGGCCATGAGGTCCGTCTGGTTGCGTATCTTCGATAGCTTATCTCGCATGCCCGTGAAGCGCAGCACATAAATGGTCCTGTTATCCGCCTGTAGATAATAGAGTCGCCCGGTCATAGGCTTGCCGCCGCTCGTGAACTCGTAAGAATATGTCACGCCGTTCAAGCGTCCGGCGAACTGTTCCTGCTTGGGCCCATCCACGTAGCCGGGCAGGAAACGGAGTTTCTGGTCCTGGTCGCGGCGGGCCAATTCTGCGGCGTTCACGCCCGCGTCAACCACCTCTTTGCGAATCTGCAAATAGCCGTCGTTGCGGTCGCCGTAGATAAACTCCGCGTGCTGGTGCAGGCTGTCCGGCTCGGAGACGACGCGCCACGTCGCGGAAGGTAGCTCCAGCGTATAGTCAACGCTTGAGTTGGTGAAGGTCTGCGATTGCGCCGAGGCGAGCGAAGCGAAGACAAATATCAGGGCGAGCAAGAGAGTCAGGCGTCGCATGTTGGTGTCACAACTCCTTCGGAAAAGATGCCGGTTAATGATAATCGTTTGCGGGTCTTCATGAAAAGTCCTCGCGGAGATTTAAAACTATAATCCGGGAGGTTTTAATTCCTTCTTGAGATGCGCCGTCGGCAACGCGACGTTGTCTTGCAAGAGCGCGCGGAAGGGCTACTGCATGGCGCGTTCGAGCGCGTCGCGCTGGACGCTGATGAGTTGCTCTATCCCGTGGCGCGCGAGTTCCAGAAGTTGGTCCATTTCGGTGCGCGTGAAGGGCGCGCCCTCCGCAGTGCCCTGCACTTCTATAAAGTTTCCTTCGCCCGTGCAGACCACGTTCATGTCCACGCCCGCGCGCGAGTCTTCATCGTATTTCAGGTCCAGTAACGGCATCCCCGAAACGATCCCGACGCTCACGGCGGCGACTTCGTTGATGACAGGATTGCGATTGATTTTTCCCGCGTTCATCATGCGGCGACAGGCGAGCACGAAGGCCACGTATGCGCCCGTGATGGCGGCTGTGCGCGTCCCGCCGTCGGCTTGCAGCACGTCGCAGTCGAGCGTGATGGTGCGTTCTCCGAGGAGCCTTCTGTCCGCGATGACGCGCAAAGAGCGACCTATCAGACGTTGTATCTCGTGCGTGCGGCCAGAGAGACCGCCGCGTCCCTGCTCGCGCTGTTTGCGTTGGACGGTGGCGCGCGGCAGCATCGCGTATTCGGCAGTGACCCAGCCCTGACCGCGCACGCCTCTCAGGTGCGGCGGCAGTTTCTCATCAACGGACGCGCTGCAAATGACGCGGGTCTGGCCCATTTCAATAAGCACAGAGCCTTCCGCGTAGGGCAGGTAATCGGGTGTGATACGAACCG
>JAXDFO010000162.1:0-14786 GCA_034665545.1 Blastocatellia bacterium | reverse complement strand
TAGAGATTCCCCTCTCTCGTATAGAAGAGTTAGCGAGCGAACAGTCCGTCGCCTTCATCACACCGGATCGCAGAGTTCAACGCAGCCTCGGCGCGACGGCGAAGCTGGTCGGCGCGGACCAACTCTGGAACAAGAGCAGCATTGACAACGAAGATGATGGAGATAATAACAACCAGAGCGACGGCGATACGAAATACAAGGCAGTTGACGGCAATGGCATCGGCGTCGCGGTCATAGATTCGGGCGTCAGCTTCAATAACAACGACCTCGGCGGTGATGACTCTAAACACAAAAACGCGCGTCTCATCGCGTTCAAGGATTTCGCTGGCGACGCGACGGGCCAGGCTCAGAAAGGCACGAAGGCCAGCGATAGTTATGATGATTACGGGCACGGCACGGCCGTCGCCGGGATAGTCGCGGGCACTGGTTGGGGTTCGCGCCAGAAGGACTTCAGCAGAGTGGAGTGGTATCCGGGCAACTACGGAGACTTCACGGGTCTCGCGCCGAGGGCCAACATCCTGTCCGTCAAAGTGTTGGACCATAACGGCAACGGCAACATCAGCACCGTCATTCAAGCGATTGATTACGTCGTCTCCGTCAAAGCAATCTATAACATCAAAGTCATCAACCTCAGTCTCGGCACGCCCGTTCTTCAGAGTTATAAAACGGACCCGCTCTGCCAGGCCGTCGAGAGGGCCGTCGCGGGCGGTATCACGGTCGTCTGCGCGGCGGGCAACTACGGACACAACGACGTGGTGACGGGCTACGACGCGAACGGCAAGCCGCTCTACCAAACCATCTACGGAGGCATACACAGCCCCGGCAACGACCCGCAAGTGATTACCGTCGGCGCGACGAAAGACCCGCAGCAAACCCTCGAATCATGGAACGGCGCGTGGAACAGCAATCCCACACCGGGGGTCAACATCAGCCAGAATCCGAAACCGCTTCGCCGCACAGACCTCGAAGTGGCTTCCTACAGTTCGCGTGGGCCCACACTTGTTGACGGCCTCATCAAGCCCGACATCGTCGCGCCCGGAACTAAAATCATCGCCGCCGCGAGCCGCGACGGCGCGACACTCACGGACCAGATTCTGCCGAACTCGGTCATGCCGCTCACTTCAAAATCCAACTACGCTATCTCCAAAATGTACTGCCAGTTGAGCGGCACTTCTTTCGCCACTCCGGTCGTCTCAGGCATCGTGGCTCTCATGATGCAGGCCAACCCGAAGCTGACCCCGGCGGAGGTCAAGGGGCTGTTGAGATTGACCGCGCAGCAATTGCCTTCTCTGTCATCGAAGAACCAGATTGAGCGCATGCTTTCGCAGGGAGCGGGACTGGTCAACGCTTACGCGGCGGTGAGACTGGCCCAGAATATCCGCGCCGATGCTGACAAAGCGACTGCCGGTCAAAACCTACTCAAACCCGGCGTGACCTTGAAGGGACTGGACAATAGCTTAAAGCTCAAACTCTACGACGGGTCGGGCCACCTGCTTGAGTACGGCCTTCTCAATAGCGGTTTGATTATGTCTAGCGGTCTTATCCTGGCCGATGGTTTGATTCTCGCGGACGGACTCATTCTTGCTGATGGACTCATTCTCGCTGACGGACTCATTCTCGCCGATGGTTTGATTCTCGCGGATAACAGCGTGTGGCCGAGCGGTCTCATACTCGCTGACAGTTACGTGGAGAGCAATTGCCTGCAAACTATCGGGGGCCGCACGGTCGCTGTGCAGATTTCCACCACGCGCGCCGTCGGGACGCAGAACCCCTCAGCCAAGTTTTACGCAGACGGCTTGCTCGCCTCGAACGGCAACATGGACGGCAGCACCGTCTTCTCTCCCCTTTCACTGAGCACCTGGGGCAACGCCGTGCTTGACCCGCGCTCGTTGCCGCAGGGCATCAGCACGGGCAGCCCCAGTCTCTTATCCGGCAACGACAACACGACCATCACCGGGGTCAGGCTCATCACAGGCGGCAGCGTCTTGTATCCGGGCGGGCCGACCGTGAACGCGCCGGTTGTTCAGTTCAGCGCGTCAACCTACAGCGTGCAGGAAGATGCTGGCAGCGTCAGCATCACTGTCAACCGTTCCGGCGATACATCCGGCGCGGTCAGCGTGGACTATGCGACCGGCAACGGCACGGCTTCCGAACGCTCGAACTATACTCCGGCGGCGGGCACGCTCAACTTCGCCGCAGGCGAGACGAGCAAGAGTTTCACTATTCTGATTACGGATGATGCCTACGTCGGCGGCAACCGAACCGTTAATCTCACTTTAAGCAACGCCGCCGGAGCATCTCTCGGCGCAAACGTTGCAGCCGTGCTCACGATTCAAGACAACGACACGACGACGCCCGTTTCCAACCCGCTCGAAGACGCGCGTTTCTTCGTGCGCCAGCACTACCTTGATTTCCTCAACCGCCAGCCCGACACGGGCGGCCTTAATTACTGGGCCGGACGCATTACGGCCTGCGGCAACGATGCGGCCTGCATCAGCGCGCGACGCAGAGAAGTCTCTGCGGCCTTCTTCATGGAGACGGAATTTCAGGAGACCGGCTACTATGTCTACCGTTTCTACAAAGCATCCTATGGAGCCAACCCTTCCTTCGCGCAGTTCATAGCGGATCGCAACATGGTCGTCGTCGGCGCGAACCTCGAAGCGGGCAAGCAAGCCTTCGCGGACCAATGGGTCCAGCGCGCGGCGTTCAAACAAACTTACCCTGACAGCATGACGCCCGATGCCTTCGTCAATGCCTTGATGGACGCGGCCAACCTCAAGCCTGACGCGACCGAGCGGCAACAGATGGTCCAGGAATTGGGACAGGGCAAGACGCGCGCGCAAGTCCTGCGCGAAGTCATCGAAATGGCCGAGTTTAAGACGAGAGAGTACAACCGGGCTTTCGTTCTCATGCAGTACTTCGGCTACCTGCGCAGAGACCCGGAGGCGGGCGGGTATAACTTCTGGCTCAACGTCCTGAACAACCGCCTGCCGAACGATAGCGCGGGATACCGCAGCATGGTCTGCGCCTTCATCACTTCCAGAGAATACCAGGAGCGTTTTAGTTCCGTCGTGACCCGCAACGACAAAGAGTGCGCTCAATAGGAGGAGACCATCGAACATCTTTGCGGAACAAGCGGGGGTGGCGGGCCAGGAGAGGCTCGCCACTCCTGCTTTCATTCGTGGACCATTAATCGCTTCTCTTTTTCTTAGACAAAGTGAATCTCATGTGTGCTATAGTGAAAAACAGGCACGCGCCCCCGAAAGGCGCGGCTTCCTTTGGCGCAATCAAAGCGCCTGACATCACACCTGGCTCGCCCTGCAAAACCGCCCCTGCATGTTCAGCGAAATCATCAGCGCATAAAGGCACTTGAAGGGCCTGCTCTCTCGCCTGGGGTCTGGAAAACGCTTCGCACATTTTGAAATTGGCTTGGCCCTAAATTCTTTTGAAAGATTGATTCTAAGATGGCTAAATTAGATGAGCTTCTCAAGCAGATGAAGCATCACGATGCTTCGGACCTACACCTGACGAGCGGGTCTGCGCCCTACATGCGCGTCAACGGCAAGATGGTCAAACTCAACTATCGAGATGTTTCGCAAGAGGTCTGCCAGGGCTTGATATTTGAAATTCTGACGGAGAATCAGAAAGAGCTTTTTCTCAAAAACTGGGACTTGGACCTCAGCTATCCGCTCAATGGAGTGGGCCGCTTTCGCGTCAACGTCTTCATGCAGAGGAAAGGTATCGGGGCCGTCTTTCGTCTCATCCCTGAACATATTCAGACGGTCGAAGAGTTGGGGTTGCCGGATCAACTGCTTGAGTTGATTGATGTCTCGGAGGGCCTCATCCTCGTCACCGGTCCAACCGGGTCCGGCAAAAGCACGACGCTTTCCTCGCTTATTCATACCATCAATATGAATCAGCAGGCGCACATCATCACGATTGAAGACCCCATAGAGTTCGTTCATCAGAACCAGCGTTCATTAATCAACCAGAGGGAGGTGTCGAGTCATACCAAGTCATTCAGCAACGCCTTGAGGGCCGCCCTGAGAGAAGACCCGGACATCATCCTGGTGGGAGAGATGCGCGATTTGGAGACCGTCTCGCTGGCTATCACGGCGGCGGAGACGGGCCACCTGGTCTTCGCCACGCTCCATACCAACAGCGCCATCAAGACCGTGGACCGCATCATAGACGTGTTCCCCGAAGGACAGCAGGCGCAAATCCGGGTCATGCTATCGGAAAGTTTGAGAGGCGTCGTCGCGCAGGCTTTACTGCCGCGCGTGGAACATCAGGGGCGCATCCCCGTCGTAGAAATTCTCGTCAACATTCCGGCGGTCGCCAACCTGATTCGTGAAGGCAAGACGTTTCAAATCTCGTCCGCAATGCAGACGGGGCGAGCGCAAGGAATGATGACATTCGAGACCGCCGTTCACGAGCTCATCTACAAGGGACTCATCTCTAAAGAGGATGGCAACAGCTTTATCCGAAGACGTTCTCCCGGAAAGAGCAACAACCCGGCGAGGGCCGCTTGAGTTAAACCTTGAGTTTAAAAATGTTTTTTGCTACATTCTTGTTAGCTCGACGCGCCCCGGAACTTAGCGCGTTAGATGAACATCTTGCCGTTAAACTGTTGACATAAATGCTGATAGCTCTAGCCGCGCGAGGTTGAGCGGGTCAGCCCCTGCCGTCCACGCCTCGCCTGTTCAGAGTGCATCAGTCGTCTGACGGGCGATTCGCAGACAGTTTTTCCAGTCTCATTCCAGATCACAGGGCTATCGCTCTTGAAGCCCTAACAGTCCCGCTAAAGAATTCCAACTGAGCCGCGCTCATGCCAAACTTCGGCCTTAAAATCAACAAACTCATGCGTCTCTCGTTTGTGGTTTTGCTGTTTGCGGCGACGGGTCCGGGTTCCTTCATGGTCTTGCATGCGCAGCGAGCGAGGGAAGATTCCGTCAGGCTCGTGAGTATCCTGACGCGTCCAACAGAGGACGGCACAGCCGTCACGCTCTCCGCCGATACACCTTTGACGCGGGCGCAGATGTGGAAGGACGGCGAGGGCTTTCACATCGTGATGCCGTATGTGGCGCAGAGCCGTTTGATAGAGGTTCCTCGCGGCGTGCAGGTGCGGCAGGTGGGCGGGTCGTTGGAAGTCCTGGTCCAGACGCGGCCCGGCGCGGATGTCAGGGTGCAACCGCTCTTCAATCGCCTGACCTTACTGGTCAACGGCGCGCTGGACACTGCAAAGAGAGAGAGTTTCGACCAATCTCCGGTCCAAGGCCCATGCCAGCCGGAGCCTTACGGGACGCGCTTCAAGGAACTTTCACCTTGCGATAAACGCTCTCTCGTCGGCCTCATGTCTCCGGCCCCGGTCGAGACGCCTTCCCCGTCTCAACCTCAACAGACGACAGCGTCCATCACATCAACCTCTACAGTTTCAAACGCGCCCGGCACGCAGAGTCTGACGCGTCAAACGGACGGGTCCGTCTCAGGCTATGCGGCCAACACACCGAGCCTCGCGGAAATGGAAGCGGCGCAGAGGAACAGACGGCCCCTCGCATCCACGGAAGGAAACAGTTCGGAGCAAGTCTATCCCGCCAACGTGCCAAAGATTGCTTACGACGAAGAGTCTGACTTACCCAAAGCGAAGGTCCAGGTTAAGAAAGAAGCGAGCGTTGGATTTTTATCATCCGTTCTTTCGCCGGTCGGACTGGTGGCTTTTCTTGGACCTGGAATGTTGCTCGTCCTTTTATTCCGCCAGCGTCGTTTGACTCGCATGCAGAGCATGGAAGCGTGGGACGCGGCGACGGACTCCAAACACGGCAAGGGAGCGGACAGTCTCAACGCGAACGAGCAAGGCTCAAGCCGTGGCAGGAACCTTCATGCAATGAAATCAAAGAAGGGCGATGCGGCGCAGGCGTCTGAGATGCACTCGATGGAACTGACTCTGGATGGCCCGCAGACTTCACAGAGCGGCTCATCCCCTGCCATGCCCGACGCCCTCTTCAGTGAAGCGGAGATTAAGCAAGAGGTGCGCTTGCTGTTGAAGGGCCAGCCGTATTCTCTGGACGTGCTCTCATCGCGCGCGGCGGATGACCGCAAAGTTTTTGAAGCCTGTCTGGTCCAATCGCTCAACGCGCCCGGCCTCGATGAAGATGAACGAGAGCGCGCGCGCCGTGCTTTGGAAGAGAACGGTTTCGTCTTGCGGCGGGGCGCATTGCTCTTGTCCGCGAGGGACGCTGCGGAACGCGCGCTGGCGGCGCGCACGCTCGCGGAGATGAGTTCACCATCATCAATCCCGTTCCTGCTCGAAGCGATTAACGACCCGGAAGCGACCGTGAGGACGGAAGCCATCGGCAGCATCGGAGTGTTGAAGGAGCCTTCGGCTATTGGCCCCTTGCTTGACGCGGCTCGTCGTTATCCAGACATGTCCATCACGCTCTTGAGAAACGTCCTCGGCGCATGTTCCTTTGAAGGGATCGGCCAACTCAACCAGGCGACAGCACAACTTTCGAGTGTCACCAACGGCGAAAACATTTTCGCGGAGAAGGTCAGACCGCGCGTGATGGTCTCTGACATGGAGGACGTGCCGGAAACGCTTGATGATGAAAATCTGGCACAGGCTCTGGCTCGGCTTGAAGACGGGGATGAGAAGGTGCGTGTCGCGGCGGCGCGCACGTTGGGCCAATTCTGCGTGCGCAGTTCGCTGACGGCTTTGACATCCATCGCCCTGCTTGACCTGGAGCCGAGCGTGCGCGCGGCGGCGGCCAACAGTCTCGGCAACATCAATCACCCGTCCGTGTACGCGCACTTGCTCATCGCGCACGCTGACGAGTCGCGTGAGGTCAAGGCGGCGGCGGCGCGTTCGCTCTCGCGTTTGAACATAGACAAGGCGGAGGCATTCGTGCGGCTCCTTGAAAGCGGGGACGAACAAATATTGCGCGATGTCATGCGCGCCTGTTTGAAGACAGGGATGATCTCTCAGGCCGTGGGCAAGCTGGCGAGCAAGGACCGCCATCAAGCCTATGAGGCTTTCTCGCTGCTCTCGCTTCTGGAAAAGCTGAAGGAGACGCAGGTGCTACAGGGCGCGATAGAGCGTTGCCAGGATAACGCCGCGCGTTCCGCCGCGCGTGCGATGTTCGGCCTCAACGCTTCGGTCACGGCGGCCTCATAGCGTAAGGAGTTAAGACTTGCTGAGACTCAATGCTTCAACTCTACTACGTCCCGCCTGGCCCTCAAGGATGACTGGAGAGGACGAGCGCGGGTGGCGCAGTTGCAGGGGGACGAGCATCATAGAGATGCTGATCGTGATTGCCATGCTAGGCGTCGTGGCCGCAGCCGCTATCCCTCAATTAATCTCCGCGCAGAGACTCGTCAGGTCAGCCGCGATTCCGCGCCAGATGATGGCGGAGATGCGTATGGCGCGGCAGCAAGCCATGACGCAGCGACAGGCTTATACGGTCCAGTACGATGATGTCAACAAGCAACTCGTCATCATCAATCACAAGGCATGGGGCATCGGCTTGCTGACCGCGCCCGGCTATCCAGACACCGCCGGAAGCGTACGCGAGAGAGTCGTTCCGCTCTCCGGCTCCGGCGTTAAGCCTGCGGAAATCATCTACGGCATTCCGGGCGTTCTGCCCGCTTCCGCCAAGGGCGCGCTGGGTGACGGCGTGGCCCTCACAGGGTTGAATAACAATCAACTCAACGTGACCTTTCAGCCGAGCGGCTCTGTGTTGGACCAGACCGGGAGTCCGGTCAACCAGGCGCTCTTCCTTTATAACAGTCAAGCTCAGACAGACACTCCGTTCGCCATCTCGATACTGGGGGCCGCCGGAAGATTGAAGGTCTGGAGATATAGCAGCATTGCGAACAAGTACGTCGAATAATCGCGCGCGCTCACGCGCTAGGATTGCCGCTCGCCGCTCCGAGTCTGGATTTACGATGGTGGAGATGGTGGTGGCTCTCGTTATTCTGCTCGTCGGACTGCTCGGCATGATAGCGGCCATCGGATATTCGCTGATGGTGACGAACTCAGGGCGCAACGTGACCAACACAAAATTGCTCGTGGTCTCAATCCTCGAACAGATGGAGACGTTGAGGAATACGGGCCAATTAACTTACGGTCAAATCGCCAACCAGGGCCAGGTAGACATCAAGGGCGCGAAGTATCCCTTCGGCGGTTTCCCGCCGGACTTCAAGCCCGTCTCCGTCAATCCTGGTCCAGATGGCATCTACGGCACTGACGACGACTTGGTGGACCCCGGCCCAGATGGCATCTACGGCACCGACGACGACTTCACCAACCCGGCCCTCGCCCGTGAGGGCTTCACCCGACAGATTTTGATTACACCTTTAAGCCCGAATCTGAAGCAGGTCTCCGTCACCCTCAACTATCCGGGGCTGAATGGCACGATGCACAAGCAACTTGGAATCAGTTATCTGAACAACGACGCGCGCGGAAACTATCTACGTTGAATATGTAGCCAGGCAATTTGAAAGGTTCTCTTCGATGACCGAGAGTAAAGACATTCGTTCGTGTGCCGGGACGCGCCGTCGTCAAGCCGGTTTCTCGCTCATCGAACTCCTCATCGCGGTCAGCGTGATGGTGATTGTGCTGGCGGCCATCACGGCTTCACTGAAGGGCTCTTTTCAGATTAGCGCGACGAGCTATGAACTGACGGACGCGCAGCAGGGCTTGCGGGCGGCGCACGAGTATATCAACCGCGACTTGATTACGGCGGGCGACGGCCTCAACGGCATTAACAACATCCGCGTCCCAGTAGGGTTCGTGCAAGCATATCTCACGCAAAGCCCCGTTCTGGACGGGAGCGATCCGGGCTACATGGAATTGTCGCTCGTCACTTCGGACGACAACGTTCCGGTCGGCACGCCCGTGCCCGTGACCAACCCGCCGACGACCGTGCTCGGCGGGACCGACCGCATCACGATTCTTCAAACGGATCGTACCTTCACTCCCATCGCCTTGCCAGCCGAGGCCGTCGCCCCTTCCGGCTCCAACATCACTATTAACCCCGCTGACCTCAACCTCTTTCGCGTCGGTGAGATTTACTTCATCGCTTCGGGCGCGAAGGCCACTCTGGGAGTCATCACGGACATCGGCGGGACCAACACCAATCCGGTCCTCGTGTTTGCGGAGGGCGACATTTACGGGATTAACCATGAGGGAGTCGGTGGTCCAATTAATTTTGTTTCAGAGGGCGGGACGCTGCCGACGACGCTCATGCGTATGAACCTCGCGCACTACTTCATCAACTCCGAAGGGTTGTTCGTGCGGCGTCTCTTCGGCGTCGCGGGGGCCGGATTTAAAGACACCGTCATCGCGGAGCATTTCGTTGACCTACAGTTCCGCTACTCTCTGAACTTGCGCGACGACAAGGACAACATGCAACAGCCCGTCAGCAAACTTGAGACGACGGTGCAGCAGACGGCGACGCGACAGGTGGAAATATCACTCAAGGCGCGCACGGCGCACCCGCTCAACGATGGTCAGCCGAAGTACCTGAGCATGACGACGGCCACCAGTATCCGCAACATGCAGTTTCGTTGGGCGCAGTGATTTTTGGTCCAACGAACTCTTTCGAGAAGACGGCTGAGTTATGACAAACGCTTGTAAGAAAATAAGAGACGCGCGCCCCGCTTCCCCGCCCGGATCGAGGGCGCGGGAGCGTGGGGCCGCGCTCATCACGGCCATTCTTATTCTGGCCCTGCTGGGTGTTATCACGATGTCCGTGATGACGGTCGTGACGCCTGAGATACGCATCGCCGGAAGCGACTTGCAGCGCACGCAAACCTTTTATGCTTCGGCTGCCTCCATCGAGAAGATGACGAGCGACCTGAGCGACCTCTTCTCGCGGACCACCAACCCGTCTCCCTCGCAGCTTTTCAAAATTCAGAACTCGCCGCCGCCTGAGCTTGTCAGTTCAGGCTTCAACTTTAACCAGACGCTCAGCCTGGACACGAACGCGCTGGCCGCCCTGCGCCGCAGGCAGGGCATTACCAACGGCTCATTCCCGACAGTCAATATTCCGAGCGGGCCGTATGCGGGTCTCTCCGCCACCATCTCGCCCTACAAGTTGAATTCGACGGCCACGCAAGCGGCGACGAAGGCGCAGGTCACACTTGAACGCGAGATTAACAGTTATCTTATCCCGCTCTTCCAGTTCGGCATGTTCAGCGACGAAGACATAGAGTTGCATCCTGGTCCGGCTTTTACTTTCAACGGTCGCGTTCACGCCAACGGTAATATCTACGTCAACGGCAACGTGACCTTTCTCAGCAAAGTCACCGCCGCGAACGAGTTCGTGACGGACGTGTTGCGCAACGGGAGCGCGCGCACCGGAAACGTCTCTATGCAGGTCGGCACGTTCCGCGTGCCCATCACGATGGGCAGCGTCGGCGGCGGTCCTAACTTCCCCACCGCGTTGGACGGCGAGCGCGGCTTCTTTCCGGGCTCTCCCAACGGCAATCCAAGTTCGAGTTGGGATAGTCTCTCTGTGGGCGCGGCGCAATCCGGAGTGCCCAACCAGTTCGGCGGACAACTGCTCACGCGCACGACGGGCGCAGTGCCCTTGCTGCTGCCCATGCAACTCGGCGGCAGCCCGACGCGAGAGATTGTTAAGCGGTCCATGCCGAACGACACGCAGATATTGGCCCAGTCTCGTTACTACAACAAGGCGCAGATTCGTATCCTGCTAGATGATGAGGGAACGTCTATGGCTGACGCGTCCGGCATTCCCTTCGGGCAGGGCTTGCCCTTATCGAGTTTCATCCCGGAGCCTTTGCCGGAAGGCATAGCCTTGAACGCGGGCGGCGGTCGCGCGCTCTGGCGCGTTAAAGATGACGGCACTTACCTGGACACTCCGGCCACGGCCCTGCTCGAAGAGAGCACGTCCGGCTCGCAGGCCGACACGGTGCGCGGCGTCAAGGCCATGCCCGTTCCCTCTCCATCACCCGCCCCGACTCCCGCGCCAGACTATTCGAGCAACGGCGTCGCTATCCCCTGGGGCGCGGGCCTGCGCGGGCGAATCATGATTCAGGTCGTTGACCCGAATGGAGTGACCCGCGATGTCACCAAACAAATCTTAAGCCTGGGCATGACGGAAGGCGAGCCGAACGGCATCGTTTACTTACAGCGTCCTCTGTGGGCCGCCTTCACACAGGGCAGCCGCGACGCGAGCGGCGGCGTTAACAGTTTGACTTACTTCGCTGGCGGCACGAACGTCGGCATCAGTGGCCGCATCAACACAGCCGCCGCCGTGCAGGATGGCACGTACGGTTATTTGATGAACCTGACGGAAGACATTTCTCAAGGAACGGGAGTGCGCAAGGACAACCCAGGGCCACCAGATGATTGGAATAGCATAGTTCCCATCAACCTCTACAACGTGCGCGAGGGCCGCATCAGCAATACCCTGGCGGGCAATCTTCTATACGAACGCGGCATGACGAACATCGTTGAGATTAACATGCGGAATCTCTCGCGCTGGGTTGACGGAGTCTTCGACACGAACCTGCTCGCCGGAACCAACGCCGTGAGCGCGAACATAGACGGCTCCAACGGATACGTCGTCTACATCTCGGATCGTCGCGGAGACAAACTGAAGCAGGAGAAAGACCCTCTTGACGTGCAATTCAACACCACCAACGGCATGGTTGACAACGAGGACATCTACGGGCCAAACGGAACCCTGGACCCCGGCGAAGACGTGATTGACGACGGCCTGGACCTCAGCACAGGCTTCACCAAGAAAGATAGCTTGCAGAAGGACGCGAGCGAATTGCCCGACCCGAATCAAGTGAGCGTGGGATTTCCTCTGGCAACGGGCGGCGCAGTCTCCGCCGCCACCGGTCCGGCGAAATCCGCCGCCGCATGGGCCAACCCTAACAATTATTTCCGCCGCGCCGTACGCTTATTCAACGGTGAAGACCTGCAAACGAGCGGGGCTGCGGGCAAGCTGTCAATCAACAAAGGTCTCACCATCGCCACGGAGAACATGGTCTATATCTGGGGCAACTACAACACGACGGGCATCAACGGCCAGCCTGCGGGCGGCTCTACGCTCAACGACCCGGACCAGGCTTTCCACTATTTCGGCAATCAAGTCCCGGCCTCTATCGTTGCGGATGCGTTCTTCCCTCTTTCCAAGACCTGGTTCGATAGCTCAAGCGCGATGCACCCGGACAGTCTGGGTCTGAGGCCAGCAGATTTAAACTTGCCTGCGGTCGGAAATGAAACTTCGGTGCGCGCCGGTATCATCGCCGGAAACAATATGTCGGCATTGTCTGGAAGCCCTGACGCGGGCAACAGCGGCTCAGGCGAATCGCGCCTGAACGGAGGCATGCATAACTTCCCGCGCTTTCTTGAGAACTGGGGCAATCGTCGTTGGAACTTCGTCGGCGCAATCATCCCGCTCTATCATTCGACGCAGGCTCTCGGACCATACAACGCTGACGGCACTATCTACAGCCCGCCCACACGCAACTGGGCCTTCGACATCTCCTTCACGGACCCGAGCCGCCTGCCGCCCGGCACGCCCTCCTTCGAGTACATCATGCCGACCGGATTCAGACAGGTGTTTTAAGCTCTTCAAGGAGCGTCCGTCTGGATGTTGCGGCGCAGCATGAGTAGCTCTATCTCAAGATGGCGTTCGGGGTTTTCGTTCCTGAAGATGTTTCTATAAATCTTCAGTCGCATATTTTGATAAGCGGAATTATTGCTCTCGACGGCGACGACCCTTTCAAGCCGGAATCGTTCCGGGTAATGATTGAGTATCCATCTTACGCGCTCTTCCGCATGCACTACGGTGCCCGCGCCCGGCCCATCTTCAATCACGATAAACTCAGGGTCATACTTGAAGACGGTCGCCAGAATATCCGCGTCGCTTTCGGCAAACTCCTTGTACTCGACTTGAGGATTGACGAGCACGCTATAGAAGATTTTATCCGCGCGCAGCACCCAGAGGCGTCTGTCCGGGTCTTGATGCCGGACCTGATAAATGAAGTCGCCGTTCAAGCCTCCGAGGAATAAACAGAAACGCGACTGGCCGGAATTGGCTACGACATACCGCGCGGCCTCCTCATAACCGCGCACGAAAAACTGTCTTTCCGCGATGGTATTCCAAGCGATGCCCAGGAGTAAGAAGGCCGCGAGCGGCAGATGAATTTTCGGGACGCGCAGCCATCGCGCCAGCACGGCGACGCCGTCCGAGGCGAAGAGCGCGAAGGCCGGAATCCAGTAGATGGTGTGGCGAGGCTCAATCTCCGCCATCGGCGTGAACGTCACATAGCAGGCGACGATGATGGCTAGATAAGGCCAGGCCCGCGCTCGCTCCGTCTTCATCATCATGCCGTTGACGAGCCCGACCATCGCGGGGACGAGCGCGAACATTCCTATCTGGTCGGGCACGCATGTTGGGTAAAAGAAGATGCGTCGGAGAGAATTAACGGCGGGCAGTTCGGCTGAGTATTGAACCGTCGTGTTCTGTAGATGAAACCAGCCGAGGTCCGCCGTGGTCAACGCATAAAACGGCACGACGAGAAGCGCGGAGACCAACGCCGCCGCCAGCACCTCCCAGCGTCGTAGAACGGTTAAACGACGACGCGCGATGAGCAGTATGAGAAAGAACGGCAAGAGGTAAACCGCATCATATCTCGTCAGCGCGGTCAGCGCGGCGGCCAAACCCGCGAGCATGAGGTCGCGTCTCTTTTCCTGGTCCAGATAACGAACCGCGTAAAAGATAGCCGCCAGCCCTAGTGCGAGCGTCGGCACTTCCATCATGACGTGATGCGAGTAGCGAAAGACCATCGGCGAGAGGCCGAAGATGAGCACCGCCGTCGCCGCCCTGAGAGTGTCATGTGTGCGGCAGATGAGAAAGAAGAGATAAGCGCAGGCCGCGCACGCGTAGAGGCAGATGAGCGACTTCGCCACCACGAACGACGTGCCGAAGATGCTCATCAATAACCCTTCCGTGAAATAAAAGAAGGGCGGCCAGACGAGTATGCCGAGCGCGGGATATTGCAGGTAATAATGGACCGTATAATCGCGCAGGTGACGCAGAGGCATGTCATGCAGGAGGTCTCTGAAATAGACTCCGGTCATGACGTGCCTGGTTTCGTCGTTGTTGAAGAAAGGCTCGCTCGCCGGATTGTTCAGCGCGTAAGCGAGGCCGAGCAGGACCAGCGCCCCGGACAGAATCAACCACCTGTTCGATAGTTTACTCATGCAAATCTTCAGCGAGTAAATCCGCGCGCGCCTGGCTCTCTTGTTCGTGCATGGCTGCTTGTGGTCCTGAATTCCATCTCAAGGTTGGCAACGAAGATGAGAGGGACGCTGCCTCAGCATGTCTCTCAACATTGACGATGGCGAATTGGCTGGCGAGTGCGTCGAGCACCCGGCCTACGGTCTCAAGCTTCTCTTCGCTCGACAGATTCATGCCGGGGAAGAAGGAGAGAGCCTGCGTGTCATCGCGTCCGAGGAAGTCCAGAGGATGCAGGAGCAGCGACGGCCCCGTGCCGGTCAAGCGGCAGAGCTTGAGGGCCAATTGAAAGTAAGGAAGCGCGAGAGGCTTGGCGAGTCTGCTCAGATAAAGCAGGTAGCTGACGTGAATCGGCAGCTTGAACAAGGGCATCGTCGTCACCGGAATCTCGACCAGATGCGCGCCGCCATCTAGTCGCCAGCGAAACGGCTTGACGGGCCGCAACCCGTCGCGCACCGTGCCGAAGAGCGCCTTTCGTTGCTCCCGCTCCTCCTCGTTCAGCTTCGCCGT
>JAXDFO010000161.1:0-4921 GCA_034665545.1 Blastocatellia bacterium | reverse complement strand
TTCCCGCTCCGGGCGGGGCTTCCAGGACGAGGTTGGGAGAACGATGTAGCGATTCCACAATCAACGGCAGGATTGAATCAACGGGCAAAGAAGGCTGCATGCGCGGGAGATCCAAAATTATCTTCAGATGTCTAGGGATGCTCGAAATTTAGTTGAAGCTCGTTCTTTCCCAATTCATATTTGGAAATGGTGGTGTAATCAACCTGCTCTTCTGCTCCGAGACGCCTCAGCATTTCACTCTGAGAAAGTCCAAGTGTAGTTCTAATCTGTAGAAGTTTGTCAGCCAAGCGTTCTGGCTTCGGACGCGAACTTTTGCCCATCAGGAGTCTCCCCCGGATGAGACCGAACACGGGTCGGGCTTGAGTTCATGTATAAATATACATGAGATGTAATCGCTCAATGCGGTCGCCATGAGTATGAACCTTTCATGCTCAACGGCGATGCTCATCTCTCATCAACCTGTGAGGGCGAGCCGCGCATTTTTTGCCGTTGTCGTATGTTCAAAGACTAGAGCGCGCACATCATAGCAAAGCGCTCTCTCTTTATCACCTTTTTCTCGAATGGGGCAATGCTCAATTGAGTATAAGGAACAAGGTATTCACCACAGAGGCACAGAGAACACAGAGGTTGCACAGAGCTTTAATGCTATTCCAGCCTCTGTGCCTCTGTGGTGAACTGCGACTCACCTGGCATCCAAATTCTTCTTATCTCCCTCAACGACCTGGCAACGCAAGCGCGGAATGAATTTTAACTTTTATCTGCCTTCTCTTCTCTCTCACCGAATTGCTCGCGGAACTCTTTCGAGCGGCGGCGGAGGTGGAGCCAGTCGTCGAAGATTTCGGGTTGTTGAAGCCAGACGGTGAACCAGTGTGCGATTTCGGCTTTCTCGGCGCGCTTCTTTTCGTCAACGGATTTATTGCCCGCGATCATCTGCGCGCGCTGCTTGCCCTTGAGGGCCGTTTCGTGGACGCGCCTCAATCCGTCCTGGTCCTTTTTTCTGGCGAACTGCTTGCGAAGATTCTCAAGTCGTTTGAGGGAGCCCGCCGCCTGCGTAAAGTCTGAGAACTTGAGGACGTTGCGAAACATCGCTTCATAAGGGTCTGCGGCGCGTCTTCTCGCATCGAGTTCGAGCACTTCCGCGTGGCGCAGTTCCGCGCCCTCGTCGGCCAGCAGGCGCGCGACCGAGGCGGGGCTTTCCACGGCTCCGTCGCCGAAACGCTGGCGCACGACTTCCTCTATCTCTTCCAATTCCTGCGCGCCGACGGATTCGCAGTCCAGGTGCTCCCACACCTCTATCATCAAATCGCGTTTGGTACGCGCTTTCCACTCCCGTTTTTTCATCTCAAAGCTAGCTTACGGAAAACCGGTGACAAGTGACAAGTGAGGGGTGACAGGATAAAATTAATTCTTTACTTGTGACTCGTCACTCGTCGCTAAATTAATATGTCTATGATGGAAGAGGCGCTCGCCGCGCTTCGTCAACATTTCGGGTTTGAGGACTTTCGAGAAGGCCAGCGTGAGGTCATCGGCGCGATTCTGGAAGGCCACGATACGGTCGTCGTGATGCCGACGGGAGGCGGCAAGAGCCTCTGTTATCAACTGCCCGCGCTGATGAAAGAGGGCGCGACCGTGGTCGTCTCGCCGCTCATCGCGCTCATGAAGGACCAGGTGGACGCCCTGCACGCGCGCAATCTTCCGGCGACCTTCATCAATAGCTCGATTGATTTTGAAGAACAGAGAGAGCGCATCAACGGCGTGCGCCAGGGTCGTTACAAGATGGTCTACGTCGCGCCCGAACGCTTTCGCAGCGCGCACTTCGTAGAGGCTCTCAAGAGCGCGCGCATCTCTCTCTTCGCCATTGACGAAGCGCACTGCATCTCAAGTTGGGGTCATGATTTCAGGCCCGATTATTTGCGCCTGCGCGCGAGCATAGAATCCATCGGGCGACCGCAGACGATTGCCCTCACCGCGACCGCGACGCCCTACGTCCGCGCAGACATCATAGAGCAACTCGACTTGCGAGACCCTCGCGCCTTCGTTAGCGGATTCGACCGCCCCAACCTCTCCATCAGCGTCGTTCACACGCAGAAGGAACGCGAAAAAATCGCGCACGTTAAAGCCCTCGCCGCCGCAGGCGATGGCAAAGGTTCAGGCATCATCTACACTTCAACGCGCAAGTCGGTCGAGCAGGTCACAGGACGTTTGAAGACGGCGGGCCTCAACGTCGTCGCCTATCACGCGGGCATGGAAGACGCCGCGAGGGTCGCAGCGCAGGATAACTTCATGTCCGGGCGCGCGCAGATGATCGTCGCCACCAACGCCTTCGGGATGGGCATTGACAAGCCCGACATACGCTTCGTCACGCACTATCACCTGCCCGGCTCCATTGAAGCTTATTACCAGGAGATAGGTCGCGCGGGACGAGACGGCCTGCCCTCGCGCTGCGTGCTTCTCTTCAATTACGCGGACAAGCGCACGCAGGATTATTTTATAGAAGGCTCCTACCCGCCGCCCGAAACCATCGCGCGTGTCTATGAATCGCTCGTCGCGGTGGGCCAGAAACGCATAGAGCTTTCCGTCAGCGAGGTAGCCGCGCGCGCCGGATTGCGCAACGAGATGGCCGTCCAGTCTGCTCTCATCACGCTCGAAAAAGCGGGCCACATAGAACGCGGGCAGGCCGGTGAGAATCGCGCCGCCGTGCGTTTGCAGATGCCGCCGCACCTCGCGCGCGAGACCACGGGCACACGCGACACTCGCGCGCGGCAAGTCCTCTTCGGTCTCCTCGGCGGCTACGATGTCAACGAGCGCGCGGAGACCGAACTCGATGTCAACGAGTTCGCAGAGAACATCGGTCTGGACCTCGCTGCGGTTCGTCGCTCTCTGGGCCAACTGACCGCCTCCGGCATCATCTCTTACAAACCTGCGAGGCGCACGCGCGGCCTTCTCATGCTAGATGAGACTCCCGTCCGGCAGTTGCGCATTCGTCCCAACGAGATAGCGCGCCGCGCCGCGCTTGAGCAACGCAAGCTGCGCGAGATGCTCAACTTCTGCTACACGGAACGATGCTATCGCGCCTTCATCATGGACTACTTCGGCGATTCGCATCGCCCGCTCAACTGCGGGTCGTGCGGCAACTGCACCGCCGGAGCCGTAGGCGCACGCGCCCAGGCCGCACAGGGCAACGCCCCGCCTCTCGATGAACAAAACGCGCTCGATGATTTCGTGAGAGAGCATGTGCCCACGGGCTTAGACCTGGACCAGGAATTGAACGCGCAAACGCGCCGCCGCCGCCTGCGCGAAACCGCCGAGACGATGAGCGCGGTGGATGAAGCGCTCGCCGCAGGCGCACGCGCACAGGCGATTGACGTGACGCAGACGCGCGCCCTGACGGAGGAAGAGAGTTTACTGGTCCGAAAAATTCTGGCCTGCGCCGCACGCATGCAGGGACGCTTCGGCAAAGCCGTGCTCGCTGGAACGCTGAGAGGCTCGCGCGCCAAAAATATACAGCAGGCGGGATTGGACCAGCTTTCGACCTACGGCATTCTCAACGATATGACGCAGGATGAACTGATGATCTACATAGACGCGCTCGTCGCCGCCGGATGCCTCAAGGTCACGGGCGGCTCATATCCTATGGTCTCCATCACCGCGCCCGGCTCGGAAGTCATGCACCAGCGACAGCAGGTCGAACTCGCGTTGCCTCAAACATTCCTCAGCGCGCTCGCCACCTCACCCGCCAGCGTCCTCCGCTCATCCAAAGCGACTACTGCGCGCTCTGCGTCCGACGCGACACACTCCAACGCCCCGGTCGAGCCGCGCATTAACACCGTTGACGAAACATACGCGCTCTACGCTCAAGGCATGTCCATCGAAGAGATAGCCACCCGGCGCGCCCTCACCGAGATGACCATCGAAAAGCACCTCGCGGACTGCATCGCGCAGGGCCGCCCCTTCGACATCTCCCGCCACGTCACGGACCCAGACCGCGCCCTCATCGAAACCGCCGCCGACGAACTCGGCACAGAGCAATTACGCCCCCTGCGCGACGCGCTCCCCCCCCACATCAACTATCGCATGATTCGCTTCGTCATCGCAGACATGCAACGCGCCGCCACATGAAATAGAGTTCCGAAGACGAAACATTCAAAAAAGACTCGCCTGAGATAAGCTGAACTCATCAAAATCTTGGAACTTCTACGCGCGTAGCGACGAATAGTTACTATGCGAGCGCAGAGCCTTTGAGGTTCCGACAAATAATTTTTTAGAGGGCAGGTTCATGAAAAATATAATGAGAAACATGCTGGCGGCCATCGTCTTGGGCCTCTTGACCTTCGTCTCCATCGCCGCGCAGACGGACCACGCGCGGCCAGCTTCCGCTAGCACAACGAGAAGCGTGACGGACGTTGAAGTTATCAGCCAGTTGGAAGCTTATGTTGATAAGCTCGTCGCGGAAGACAAGTTTTCGGGGACGATTCTCATCGCCAAAAACGGGACGCCGATTTTCAAGAAGGCTTATGGTCTCGCCAGCAAGGGCTATAACGTCCCGAACCGCACGGACACCAAGTTTAATCTAGGCTCTATGAACAAGATGTTCACGAGCGTCGCCATCGCGCAACTGGCCGAAGCGGGCAAGCTGTCATACAACGACACCATCAGCAAATACTTGCCCGATTATCCGAACAAGGCGGTCTCTGAGAAGGTGACGATTCATCAATTGCTGACGCACACCTCCGGCGTCGGCGATTACTTCAACGATAAATTCATGGAGGCATCCAAGACCCGCTTCGTTGAGATTAAAGACTATTTCCCTCTCTTCGTTGATAACCCTCTGCTCTTTGAGCCGGGCACGAAATGGCGTTACAGCAACGCTGGCTTTATCATCCTCGGCGCGATTGTCGAAAAAGTTTCGGGCCAGAATTAT
>JAXDFO010000160.1:0-9514 GCA_034665545.1 Blastocatellia bacterium | reverse complement strand
CTGCTCCCGTTGAAGGCCCGCGAAGGCAGCGAGAAGCCGCCGACGCCCGCTCCCTCAAAGCTCGAACGCGTGTAGCCGTAGCGCGCTATGAAAGTGTTGTTGGGATTAAGCTGGTAATCAACGCGCGGGCCGAAGCTGATGTAACGCTGCGGCGTGAGGAACGCCTGGTTGAAAGAGACAGGGAGCAACGCGGCATTCAGAGTCGTCGCGTTGACGAAGGCGTTCTCGTCCGTCTCGCGCCGCTCAAGCCCGAAATAGAAGGCAGACTTTTTCGCTATCACCGGCCCGCTCAAACTGCCGCCGTAGAATCTATCTTGATAGGAAGGGCGATTGGGCGCGAAAGGATTGCGCGCGTTCAGGCTCTCATCGTTAAAGTCAAAGAAGCCCTGGCCCCTGAACCTGTCCGTCCCGGCCCGCGTGGTTATCTCAATCCGCCCGAAGCCCATCCGTTCATACTCTGCGGAGAACGGATTCCGGTTAATGCGAACTTCGCGTATGGAGTCTTTGGTCGGGACGCGCCCGCCCGTGAAGCCGTCAACAATGACCTGCGCTCCGTTCGGCCCCGCGCCGGGTCCGGCCAACGCCTGCAAGTAGGCCGTCAGTTCGTCCGGGTTATCCGGCAAGCGTTCCAGGTCTTTATCTCGCAGGACGATGCCACCCGCGTTGTTCTCCGGCGAAGTGTTCAAGCGCGGCTCTTCCGTGATGGTCACTTGCTGCTCGTCTATCGTGACGCCGAGTTTGAGGTCAAGCGTCGTGCTGCGTCCGGCGGCAATGCTGACCGCGCTGTTTTCATAAGGCACGAAATTCTGGGCCACAATCCGCACACTGTATTGACCCGGCTTCAGGTCGCTGACCGTAAAAGCCCCCTCGTCGTTGGTCTTGGTCTTTTTAACAACGCCGTCTGCGCCCGTCACCGTCACGTCCGTTCCAATCAAGAGGCCGCCGAGTTCATCCGTTACCTTGCCGCGTAACGTGCCGGTCTGCTGCGACTGCTGGTGCGCCCACAAAGGAGAGATGCTCAAGATTAAAATCAGGCCCATCATCAGACCTCGCAGAGCATACCTTTGAATTATGTACACGACGTTCTCCTTACTTTATCCGGCTGAGACTCTATAGGCTGCAACTTATCCTGTTAAGAATTAATGGCGGGCGCGTTCTTTACGGCAACCCGATGCCGCCAGGCAGGCCAGTGCCGCCCAGATTCGGACCCGGATTGCGTGACGACGATGCTCGCTGCACCTGTTTCAACAGCGCATCCAAACCAAGCACGACGGCGATGGCCGTCACATGAGACTCGGTTGCGCCTTTCGTGCTCGTGACTAAAACCAGATCGCCCTTCTTCAACTCGGCCAGCGTCACGGTCGGCGCTTTCTCAAGCGCCGCCTGTAGGTCCGCGTGACCCTGCGCGGCCTGTGAAGTCTGCGCCGACTGTCCTCCTTTGCCGCCGTCGCCATGCTGCTCTGCGGGCACGAACGACCGCGCGGCTTCCGGCGGGAGACGACGCAAGAGCGCATCGTTGCCCACGGCGACCGTGAGAGTCTGGTGCGTCTGAATATCGTTGATAGTGATTTCGTTGGTCGGGGGATTGATGGCAGTAATCATGCCGCCGATTGTGCGGAAAGAACCTGAGACCAACTCCTCCGGCGTGAAGCGCGAGCCATCGCTGCTCTTATCGCCCAGAGCTCTCAACTGGTCGCCGACCTGCAACTCTGGGAATGAACTGTCACGCGCGTCGCTGAACTTAACCGAATCAGGGGCGTAGCGTCGGAAACGCGTGCGCTCCGACGGAACCAGGATTATCTGTTGCGTAGTCGCGCCTGAGCGCAGTTGTAATTTAATCTCTTTGGTCTGCGGGTCGAGTCCTGTGATAACGCCGAGGATGCCGCGCCTGTTCCATTCTTCCCTGTCGCGCTCCTGTTTCTTAGACACGTCCGCGCTGGTCATCACGACCACGCGACGCACCGGCAGAGGCTTGTTCTCAGCCGATAGGTTGTTGCGCGTCAAGATGCGGTCCCCGACGTTGAGGGCGGAGAAGGTGATGTGAGTGGCCGTCTCCAACCCTTTATCTTCGGGACGGAGACGCAGAAACTCCGTCTTCGCATCGAAGAGGATGGTGACGAGCGCGCCCGCGTCGGTTTTCACGGTCGCCTGCATGGCAGCCGTATTGACGGCGGTCACGATTCCGACCACGACCATCGCAGCATCGCTGGCACCGGCTTTGGGGCCGGATGAGGCAGGCGCGTTTTGGCAGAGCGCATCCATGCCTGACAGGGAAAGGAACGCGGTCAGCGAAACTATCCGGAAAATCTTTTTCATCGCACGGCTTCCTTGTATTTTGAAGACGGACATTTATGGACCAAATATTTTGACAGTAATATTTTTTTAGAGAATGGCCCTGAGAATTTGCGCGCCCGGGCAAAGCTACACATCGGCCTCTGGGTTTCGGCTTTAAACTCTCAGGGCAATCACTGAGCTTTTGGTGGACCTAATCAAGAGAGAGACGGTTAAAACTTGCAGCCAGCCAATCAACCTGCGGGCATAGCTACCGCCTGACGAACGCGCGATGGCTCGTTGACATAGGACGTTAATGGGCTGGGCTAAACTATTGGTAGAGTTGGATATGTATTTGGAGGATGCCCAACTCTACCGACGAATAATTGAATCTGTCGCCTGACAACAGATAACTTTGTCAAAGCGTCTGCTATAGCCTTTAGACTAACGGCGCAGACAAGTATTAGTTGAAACTTAAGTGCTTTGAGCAGTGAAATGAGACTGCGAATCTCATAAGCAAAGGCGATTAGCCGCCAAGCATACTTAATCGCACCCTTCTTTCGAGAAGAAGATTGATACGAGGTGCGGACAATAAAAGGGGGGCTGCATGTCGCCGTCAGGCCAAGCTCAAATGATGATTGAACCTCACCCGGCTTCGCGCAAAGAATTTGTCTGGGAGGAATCCTTACGCACAGCAGGCCGCGCGGCATGCTCTATATTGTCAATAACCCTCACCAACTAACTAACAACCGATGACACCATCACTATAGTCAACTTTGAACTATAACGAGTTGTCCCGCGCTTTCGCTTCTGATTGTAGTCTGCTCCCTTGACGGAACAAATGTTGGAACAAGTCAAGCCACGTTCAATATGCGTTTCAAGATTGAACTGAAAAGTATGATACACAATTTAATATGCTTGTCAACTAGGAGTTCTCGGCGAATCGTGTGAACACTTCTCGAATATCGCGCGGGGCCGGACGCCTGACTCAGCATTCCAAAAATCTTTCGATTGACGTGCCCTCGATGAAGATTAGACGACCGAGTTTTTGCTTTAACTGGACCAGAATCACGACCTGATGTGCGGGTGATTTTGAGCGGGATATTCATATTGACAAATCTTCACCGGAAATATATGTTGTCTCAGTCTAGTTGCTGCTGAGAGGCTCCCCTGGTAACTGGTTATCAGCGCCTTACATAAAACCCCCGTTCCGTCTGATGCTGGTATTCTGTGATTTTGATTCAAGGGACATCTCTCTACGCGCAATTGATAGAACTGGATGCAGAAGGGTTTGGTCCATCCGGTCGTCCCCCTCTAAGATATTTGCCCCGCGTCTTTTGTGAAGACCTCGCGTTTATGCATAGCCGGAGATTTTCTGCGCTAGCATCGCGGCCAACTCTGTGTAGCTTCCGCGAAGGATAGCTCACAAGAGGCAGGAGAAGTTTTGTGATGACGTTTAGGCTGAACAACCTATGCGTTCGCCGGTAGGCTGTCTGCTCTAAAGATGTCTGGTAATCGCCTCTCAGTTTACTAACGCAACCTCAACCCCCGACGCGCCGAAATCTTTCCCACAATCCACACTGGACCGCTCGGGAACAGGCCCTGTTTCTTCGCCCCCGGTATCACCCCTGGCATCTGCCATTTCAACTTTTTCAAGACGATTGATAGACGATAGATAATTGATTTCTTCGGGGCAGTTGGAGAGGCTCTGATTTGAAGCCTTGAGTGAAGGACGCAGTAGACTGATGAGCGACGAAGTCTTCGTTTTTCCAACCTCATTTGCGCAGCAGCGTTTATGGTTTCTGGAGCAATTAAATCCGGGCACGGCTACTTATAATCTGGCTGACGAGGTTATGTTCCACGGGCCATGTAACATAACTGCTCTGGACCAGGCTCTCACTGACATCATCGGTCGGCACGAAGTCTTACGAACCACCCTGGCGACCGACGAGGGCAATCCGGTGCAGGTGGTTTCACCGACGGCGCGCGCCTTCCTGCCGGTCATAGATTTGAGCGGGCTGCCCGCAGAGCAAAAGAGGGCGGAGTGGCAGCGTTTGGCCGTAGAGGAGGCGCGGCGTCCCTTCGATTTAACGCGCGGTCCTTTATTTCGCACACACCTCATACGTCTCGGCATGTTTTCTCATGTGCTGTTGCTGACGATACATCACATCATCAGCGACGCGCGCTCGCAGGAGATATTAGCGCACGAATTTCAAGTGCTTTATGAAGCCTACTCTGCTGGCCAGCCCGTGCAGTTGCCTGAGTTGACCATTCAGTATGCGGACTACGCCGTGTGGCAGCAGGAATGGATGCAGGGCGGAGTGCTCAAGACCGGACTCGATTACTGGCGAAAGCAACTGGAAGGCATCAGCGTGTTGCAACTTCCGACTGACCATCCCAGACCGAGCATGCAGACCAGTCGCGGAGCGCGCCACCAGTTTAGTTTATCCGAGGCGGTCTCGGAGGGATTGCGTAAGCTGAGCCGTCGCTGCGGCGTGACGCTCTACATGACTTTGCTGGCGGCCTTTCAGATTTTGCTCGCGCGTTATTCGGGCCAGGAAGACATCTGCGTCGGGACGCCCATCGCAGGCCGAAATCGCGTCGAGATGGAAGGCTTAATAGGTTTCTTCGTCAACCAACTGGTGATGCGCATCAGGCTCAACGGCGACCCGACGTTCGTAGAAGTTTTGGAGCGCGTTCGAGAGGTCGCGCTCGAAGCTTATACTTATCAGGACGTGCCGTTCGAGAAACTGGTGGAGGAACTGCAACCGGAACGCGACCTCAGCCGCTCGCCGTTGTTTCAGGTGATGTTCGCCTTGCAGAACGTCTCGGCGCAGTCGGCCTCGACGCAGCAACGAGCCGCGCGCACGACGCAAACCAGCATCGGCACGGCCAGGTTTGACCTGATGCTCTCGATGACCGACAGCAGGCAAATCAACGGCTCTGTGGAATACAACACGGACCTCTTCGAGAGCGCGACCATCGAACGCCTGTTCGAGCATTTCAAGCAACTGCTCGGCGGGCTACAGGAGAATGCTGCCCGGCGCATCTGGCATGTGCCGCTTCTCTCTGAAGCTGAACGCGGCAGGCTGCTCGTCGAATGGAACGAGACCCGCAGAGCCTTCCCGCATCATCTTTGCATTCATGCTTTTTTCGAGGCGCAGGTGGCGCGCACGCCCGCACGCACCGCCGTCGTCTTCGAGGATGAGAGTCTCACTTATTTTGAGTTGAACGAACGGGCCGAGAAGTTGGCCCATCAACTGCGCTCGATGAATGTCGGGCCTGAAGTGTTGGTCGGCATCTGTGCCGAACGCTCTGTCGAGATGATCGTCGGGCTGCTCGCCATCCTCAAAGCGGGCGGAGCCTATCTGCCGCTTGACCCTCTGTACCCGCCGGATCGCCTGGCTTTCATGATTGAGGATGCGTCTGTCTCCGTGTTGCTGACGCAGCGACATTTGCAAGACAGGTTGCCGGAACATGGGGTGCGCGTGGTTCACCTGGATGCGGAATGGCCGGGCGCGTTTGAGATTGCCACGGCAGGCTCCGGCGAGGTGGCTCCTGAGAATCTGGCGTACGTCATCTACACGTCGGGTTCTACGGGGAAGCCGAAGGGCGTGATGATCGCTCATCGTAACGTGGTCAACTTCTTCACGGCGATGGATGAGGCGTTGGGCCAAGACGCCAGGAGCGAAGAGACGCCTGGTGTGTGGCTCGCCCTGACCAGCATCTCTTTCGACATCTCCGTGCTCGAACTGTTGTGGACGCTCACGAGAGGTTTCGAGGTCATCATTCAGCCCGAACAAATCTCGCTGGCAACGAAGGCCGTGGTCGCTCCGCAGGTGACAGAGAAGCGAATGGACTTCAGCCTCTTTTACTTTGCCAATGACGGCGCAAGAGAGGCCGTGACGGAGCGTTACCGTTTGCTCATAGACGGGGCGAGGTTCGCAGACGAGAACGGCTTTCAAGCCGTCTGGACGCCGGAGCGTCACTTTCACCCGTTCGGTGATCTCTATCCGAACCCCGCCATCACCGGCGCAGCCCTCGCCACCATCACCAAGCGCATACAGATACGCGCGGGCAGCCTGGTCCTGCCGCTTCATCATCCGGTGCGCGTGGCCGAAGAGTGGGCGATGGTAGACAATCTCTCGGCGGGTCGAGTCGGTATTTCCTTCGCTTCCGGCTGGCACGCGGCGGACTTCATCTTTGCGCCTGAGAACTACGCCGGGCGCAAGCAGATCATGCTTGAACAGATAGAGGTAGTCCGCAAACTCTGGCGCGGCGAATCGCTGTTGCTGCGTGGCGGGAGCGGCACTGAGGTCTCCGTGCGCGCCTTGCCGACGCCCGTGCAGAAAGAGTTGCCCGTGTGGTTGACGGCAGCCGGACACCCGGACACGTTCCGCGCCGCCGGACAGATTGGCGCGAACATGCTGACGCACCTGCTCGGGCAGGGCCAGCAAGAACTGGCTGAGAAGATTGCTATCTATCGTGAAGCCTGGCAACTGGCAGGTCACAAGGGCAGAGGGCATGTCAGCCTGATGCTTCACACTTTTGTGGGCCCAGACCCTGAAGTTGTGAGGGAGAAGGTGCGCGTTCCCTTCACAAATTATCTGGCTAGCTCCCTGGATTTGATGAAGAACCTGGCGCAGAGTCTGGGCTTGAAGATTGACAGCAGTCAGTTTACGGAAGACGACTGGCAGGCGTTGTTCGCGCACGCCTTCAACCGCTACTTCGAGACGAGCGGGCTGTTCGGCGCTCCCGAACAGTGCATCGAGATAGTCGAGAGTTTGAAGAAGATAGACGTGGATGAGGTGGCCTGCCTGATAGATTTCGGGGTTGATTACGCGAGCGTCATGGAGAGCCTCAAACACCTTGATGAAGTGCGTCGGCGCAGCAACTCCCTACGCTCTTCCGCCGCCCCGATGAAGGCCGAAAAGGATTATTCGCTGGCGGCGCAAATGCTGCGCCATCGTGTGACGCACATGCAATGCACGCCCTCTCTGGCGAGTATGTTATTGATGGATATCGAAACGAGAGATGCGCTCGGCAGCTTGAGCAAGTTGATGATTGGCGGAGAAGCTCTGTCAACATCGCTGGCAAGTCTGCTCAAGCAAGTGGTCCGGGGAGAAGTGAGAAACATGTACGGCCCGACCGAAACTACTATCTGGTCAACTGTTCATCCCGTGCGCGCGCCTGAAACAACCGTGCCCATCGGGCGGCCTATCGCTAACACCTCGATTTATATTCTGGACCAGCATCTGGAGCCAGTGCCTGTCGGGGTGGCGGGCGAGATTCACATCGGCGGCGCGGGGGTGGCGCGCGGCTACTTGAACCGCCAGGACTTGAGCGCGGCAAGATTCATCCCGGACCCTTTCGGCGGCGAGCCGGGGGCCAGGCTCTACACGACCGGAGACCTGGGACGTTATAGGCCGGATGGCACGATAGAGATTTTGGGACGCCTTGATGAGCAGTTGAAGCTGCGCGGCCATCGCGTCGAACCGGGCGAGATTGAGCGCGTGCTGGCCGAGCATGAGAGAGTGCGCGAAGCCATCGTGATGGCGCGCGCGGACGAGAGCGAAGATGCGCGGCTGGTCGCCTATCTGGTCTGCCAGGAAGGGCCGCCGGTGACGGTCGAAGAGTTGCGGCAGCATTTGCAGGAGCGACTGCCGCCCTACATGATACCGCAGGGCTGGGTGATGCTCGAAGAGTTGCCCTTGACGCCGAACGGCAAGGTTGACCGCAAGGCTTTGCCGCTTGAGGAAGCGCGCGCAGGAGGCCAGCAGGCGGACACTTTCGTTGAGGCCCGCACTCCTGTTGAAAAGACTCTCGTCTCCATCTGGCGCGACGGCCTCAGAGCCGAGCGCGTCGGCATTCATGACAACTTCTTCAAGCTCGGCGGCCATTCGTTGCTGGCCACAAGATTGATCGCACAGGTCAGGCAACAGTTTCAGTTGGACGTGCCCCTGCGCTACCTGTTCGAGTCTCCGACCGTCGCCGCGTTCGCCCTGCGCATAGAGGAGAGCCAGCGCCAGGCGAGCCTCTTTGATGACCGGAAAATCTCGCACATGCTGGACCGGCTCGAAACCCTCTCGGATGAAGAGGTGAGGCAGATGCTGGCGGCGAAGGCGGGCCACGCGCACAACATCTGAGGCTTTCGCACGCGCCCTTATCTTAAGGCTCCGCCCTGACTTTATAAGCTCTGCCGCGACGCTTTGAGCACCTCAAACGACTTCCGCGCATCTAAGTTTATAGAGCCTTTTCATCATCCGAAAGATAAATTTAAGAGCTCGGATTTCAGAGCGGATTTTAAGACATAAGGGTCATGCAGCTTCCATTTCATCTTAATCACGCCATCGAACAGGAGACGTTAAGCATTAACCCTGAGCTTCTCTCGAAAGCGGTGGCGGAGTTGTCCGAACGCTATCGCGGCCAGGGAGTTTCCGGTCCAAAAATTTCCGGCCCGCCGTTCATCTCTAACGCGGCGCATCGTCTCGCCTACTTAACGACGCGCATGCCCGCCACCTATTCGGCTATCCGTGCTGCGCTCGCGGAGGTCAGGGCGCGTCTGCCTGAATTCAATCCGCGCAGCATGTTGGATGTGGGCGCGGGACCAGGGACGGCGATGTGGGCCGCCGCAGATGTCTTTGAAGAGCTTGAGCGCGTCACGCTCGTCGAACGTGATATTAATTTGATTGAAATCGGAAAACGTTTGGCGGCTAATGCGGAGCATCCGGCGATTAAGTCTGCCGCCTGGCTCAAGCAGGACTTACAGGAGAGGGTCAATCTTGAATCTCACGACCTGGTTGTCATCTCTTACGCGCTTGGCGAATTGAGCGAGGCGACGGCCCAGGCAGTGCTCGGCGCGGCGTGGTCAGCCGCAGGCGAAGCGCTGGCGATTATCGAGCCCGGGACGCCGCGCGGCTTCTCTCACGTGCTGAGCGCGAGAGACGAGCTCATTAAGATGGGCGCGCACATCGTCGCGCCGTGCCCGCACGCGGCGCGGTGTCCGATGGCGAACGGCGATTGGTGTCACTTCTCTCAACGCGTCGAGCGGTCGCGGCATCATCGCCTAGCCAAGTCCGGGACGATGCCCTATGAGGATGAGAAGTATTCTTACCTGGCCGTGGCGAAGTCTCCTGTTGAAGTGAAGGGCGCGCGTGTCGTTCGTCACCCGCTAAAACGCGAGGGACATATTCATCTGGACGTTTGCGAGCCGGGCGGTCTTCTTGAGCGAGTGACCGTCACC
>JAXDFO010000159.1:0-4557 GCA_034665545.1 Blastocatellia bacterium | reverse complement strand
CCCCCCCCCCACTCCTGGCTCCTGCTTGTGAGTTATGAAAACTATCGTCTTAATGAAACAGGTCGCTAACAAGGATGCGATACTGCGTATCAATAAAGATGCGACGTGGATTGAAGAGAGCGATTTGTCGTATGAGGTCAACGAGTCGGACGGCTACGCGCTCGAAGAGGGTCTGCGATTGAAGGAGAAGCACGGGGGCGAAGTCGTCGTCTGCTCTCTAGGACCGCAGCGCGTCAAGAGCGTTATCAAGGATGCCCTGGCTCGCGGCGCAGACCGCGCCATACACGTCGCGCTCGACAGCACCGCGCATCTCTCGCCATACGCGGCGGCGAGTATCCTGGCCGAAGCCGTTCGCGGCGAAGCGCCGGATCTGATTTTGACGGGGTTGCAATCGGACGATAACGGCTATGCTCAGACGGGCGTCATCATGGCGGAATTACTGGGCCTGCCTCACGCGACGATTGTCATTGAAGTGGACGCCTCCGGCGATGGCTTGAGAGTCAAGCGCGAACTTGAGAGCGGTTGGTATCAATGGTACGCGATGCAAAAGCCAGCGTTGCTGACTATTCAATCCGGCATCAGCCAGATACGCTACGCCACCCTCAAGGGCATCATGGCGGCCAAGAAAAAGGAGATTAAGGAAATCATTCCAGAAGCAGACGCCGCATCGCGCCCCTCTCATCAACGCATCGAAAAAATATACCTGCCCGAAAAGACCAAGCAGACCCAATTCCTCGGCAACGGCGACGCCAAAGCGGGAGCCGTCGCCCTCGCTGAAAAACTGCGCACAGAAGCAAGGGTGATTTAAATATGAGTAACGGAATCTTAGTATTTGCGGAACACCGGGCGGGAGCTTTCAATAAAACTTCGTTCGAGGCGATGGCGGCGGCGCAGAGTCTGGGCCAGGCATTAGGACAGGCGGTGACGGCTGTCGTGCTCGGCTCAGGGATGCAGTCGTTGGCCCAGGAAATCGCGTCGTACGAGTTGAGCAAAGTCATCTACGCGAACAACGAGAAGCTGGCGGAGTACACGCCCGACGGCTACACGGACGCGATGGAGAAGGTCGTGCGCGCGGTTGACCCTGCCTATGTCATCATGCCGCACACTTATCTCGTGCGCGATTACGCGCCGAAGCTGGCCGCGCGTTTCGGCAAGGGTCTCATCAGCGATTGCATACGCGCGCGCGTCAACGATAACACCGTGACGTTTTCGCGCCGTCTCTTCCTCGGCAAGATGGACGCGGACATAGTCTCCGACGGCGAGCCTCCCGTCTTCGCCACGTTTCAATCCGGCGCGTATCGCGCGGACCAGGCCCGGAAGGGCACTGGCGGCGCGACCGTCGAGACGATGGAAGTTGAGGTCGGCGAAGTTCGCATGCGGCCAGAGCCTGCCTTTCAGGAAGTGAAGCAGGCCGTTGATTTGGGCAAGGCCGATGTCATCGTGGCGGTCGGGCGCGGCATCAAGAGCAAAGAGAACATCGCGCTCGCGGAGAAGCTTGCGGAAGTGCTCGGCGGAGACCTCGCGGCCTCGCGTCCCATCTGCGATGCGGAGTGGCTGCCGATTGACCGCCAGATAGGCTCTTCCGGCCAGACGGTCGCGCCCAAACTCTACATCGCCCTCGGCATCTCCGGCGCGATTCAACATCTCGTCGGCATGAAAAACTCCGGCACGATTGTCGCCGTCAACAAAGACCCCGAAGCCCCCATCTTCGACATCGCAGACTATGGCATCGTCGGAGACCTCTTTGAAGTCATCCCGGTCTTGACAGAAGAACTTAAAAAGCTCAAGGGTTAGTATCTGTTCACCACAGAGACACAGAGGACACGGAGGACGCACAGAGTTGTTGAATGGTTTTCTCTGTGTCACCTCTGCGTCCTCTGTGTCTGCGGTGGTGAATCTTGCTCTCACATCATCTCAACGCAATCTAAATTCTAATCTCTCTCGCCGGAATTGATAGTCTTGAGTTAAGTCATATATAATCCGTTCACCCCTTTAGCAAATCCACAATTTAATGACGAGGTATATCACTATGCGCACAAGAAGTTTGTTTTACCTCCTGTCTGTCATGCTCCTGGCGGCGTTGGGCCTGGCAGTCAACGGCAATTGGACCAGTCATGCCGCCATCACGCCGGTTGATGAAACCGCCGCCGCCGAGACGATAACGCCGGACACTCTCACGCTCGCCGCAGGCGATGAGCACGGCTTCGATGTCTCGAATATGGATAAGAGCGTCAGTGCCTGCGAGAACTTTTACCAGTTCGCCAACGGCGGCTGGAACTCTCGCAATCCCATCCCGGCTGCTTATCCGAGTTGGGGCCGCTTCAACGAACTGGCCGAGAGAAATCGAGACCAGCTTCATCAAATCCTGGAAGACGCGTCACACAATAAGAAGGCGCGCAAGGGAAGCAACGAGCAGAAGATCGGCGATTACTACGCCAGTTGTATGGATGAGGAAAGGATAGAGGCCGCCGGAACCAAACCCATTCAGGCCGAGTTGAATCGCATCAGCAAGATTAAAGACCTCAAAGACTTGCGCGAGACGGTCGCGCATTTTCAGAGCATCGGCGTGCCCGTCCTCTTCCGCTTCGGCTCCGGCCAGGACTTCAAGCAATCAACGCAGGTCATAGGCCAACTGAACCAGGGCGGGCTGATTTTGCCAGACCGCGACTACTACACCAACACGGATGACAAGTCTAAGGACATACGCGATAAGTACGTCGCGCATATGAGCAGGATGTTCCAACTGCTCGGTGACGATGCGGCCACATCTGCGGCTGAAGCCAAGACCGTCATGAGCATCGAGACCAGGCTGGCGGAAGCTTCCGCGACTCGCGTTCAGCGTCGCAACCCTGAAGCGAACTATCACAAGATGAAGCAGGAAGAGTTGAAGTCTCTGACCACGAACTTCTCCTGGGACGACTACTTCAAATCAATCGGCCTGCGCGGCAACGGCTTTGATGTCAACGTCGGGCAGCCGGACTTTTTCAAAGCGCTGGACCAGCAATTGACCGCCGTCTCAATCGCCGACTGGAAAACATACCTGCGCTGGCATCTGCTGGATGCCAAAGCTCCGTCGCTGCCGAAAAAGTTTGTCCAGGAAGATTTTGATTTCAGCCAGGGCGTGCTGACGGGGACGAAGGAGATGCTGCCGCGCTGGAAGCGTTGCGTGCGCGCGACCGACGCCGCGCTCGGAGAGGCCGTGGGGCAGGTCTACGTGCAGAAGACCTTCCCGCCCGAAGCCAAAGCGCGCGCCGTCACGATGGTCCAGAATTTAATCGCCGCGCTGCGCGACGACCTCGGCACGCTCAACTGGATGAGCCAGACGACGCGCCAGCGCGCGACCGCCAAGCTCGAAGCCTTCACACGCAAGATAGGCTACCCGGACCAGTGGCGCGATTACACCGCGCTGAAGGTTGACCGCAAGTCTTACCTGGACGACATCAACCGCGCCGTCAACTTCGAGTTCAATCGTCAACTCGCCAAGATAGGCAAGCCCGTCAATCGTACCGAGTGGGGCATGACGCCTCCGACGGTCAACGCCTACTACAGCCCGACGATGAACGAGATAGTCTTTCCGGCGGGCATCCTGCAATGGCCCTTTTATGATCCGACGGCTGACGACGCGCTCAACTACGGCGGTATCGGCGCAGTCATCGGCCACGAGATGACGCACGGCTTCGACGATAGCGGAGCCAAGTATGACCCGCAGGGCAACCTACAGAACTGGTGGACCGAAGCCGACTTGAAGAATTTTCAGGGACGCGCGCAATGCGTCATAGACCAGTTCAGTTCTTTCCAGGTCCAGCCGGGCCTCAACCATAACGGCAAGCTCGTCGTCGGTGAATCAATCGCGGACCTCGGAGGCTTAACCGTCGCCTTCGCCGCGCTTCAAAAATCAATGGAGGGCAAGCCGCGCCCGGCCCCGATTGACGGCTTCACGCCGGAGCAGCGTTTCTTCCTCGGCTATGCGCAAATCTGGGCGCAGAACGTGCGACCCGAATATGAACGCCAACTGGTCCTGACGGACCCTCACCCGCTCGGACGCTTTAGAGTCAACGGCCCGCTCTCGAACATGCCAGCCTTCGCGCAGGCATTCCAGTGCAAGGCGGGCGATGCGATGGTCCGACCCGACAAAGAACGTTGCCAGATCTGGTAGACGAGAAACGAATGAAGAGTTCACCACAGAGACACAGAGGACACGGAGGCGGCACAGAGAAGACTCAACAACTCTGTGCGTCCTTCGTGTGCTCTGTGTCTCTGTGGTGAATCACAACTTCTCCTGCATTCATTTAAGAAGCGACCTGAGTTTTCCCGCCCCAGGCTACTTCTGATTTTCACCAAGCAGGCTCTGCACATCGCGCAAGACTTCCTCCGGCTTCCATTCGTTGCTTCTATAGATTTTGTAAACCTTGCCGTCGGGCGTGATGATGGCCGTTGATAAAGAGTGTACTATCTGGCCCGTCTCCTCGTAGTAACGCAGGCCGAAAAATTGCGCGATGCCCTTGATTTCATCGGGCGTCCCGGTGGCGAATTCCCAGTGCTGAAAAGTTTCGCCCG
>JAXDFO010000158.1:0-3815 GCA_034665545.1 Blastocatellia bacterium | reverse complement strand
GTGGCCCATTATCTGCGAGGGTTGGGAGTGGGGCCGGAGGAGTTGGTGGGCATCTGTGTGGAGCGTTCGGTGGAGATGGTGGTGGGGCTACTGGGCATCATGAAGGCGGGTGGAGGATACCTGCCTTTGGGTCATGAGTATCCGGGAGAGCGTCTCGCGTTTATGTTGGAGGATGCGGGGCTGCGCGTAGTGCTGACGCAGGAACGTCTTGCCGGTAGATTCGATGAGAATGACGGCGTAGAATTGGTGCGGCTTGATTCTGACAGGGGAGCTATCGAGCGTGAGAGCGTTGATAATCCGTCTCGCGTGAGCGACGGCGCGGGCATCGCTTACGCGATTTATACTTCCGGCTCGACGGGGAGACCGAAGGGCATAGTCGTGCCGCATCGTGCCGTGAACAGGCTCGTGTGCAATACGAACTATATCAAGCTGGACGCGTCGGATTGTGTGGCCCAGGCATCGAACTTCGCCTTTGACGCGGCGACATTCGAGATTTGGGGCGCGCTGCTTAACGGGGCGCGACTCGTCATCATGACCAAGGATGTAGTCCTCTCGCCTTCAGAGTTCGCGGCGCACATACGAGGCCGAGGAATCACCGTGCTGTTTCTCACGACGGCCCTCTTCAACCATCTGGCGCGCGAATCTGCGCGGACCTTCGGCTCTCTACGAAGCCTGTTGTTCGGAGGCGAAGCGGTTGACCCGAAGTGGGTCAGAGACGTGCTTGAGAGCGAACCGCCGGAGCGTCTTCTTCACGTTTATGGCCCAACCGAGAGCACGACTTTTGCCACCTGGTTCGCCGTGCATGATGTCCCTGATGACGCGGCGACTATCCCCATCGGTCGCCCGCTCTCCAATACGCAGGCATATATACTGGACCAATATATGCAGCCTGCGCCCGTCGGCGTCCACGGGGAATTACATCTGGGAGGCGAAGGGCTGGCGAGAGGCTATCTCAATCGCCCGGCGTTGACGGCGGAAAAATTTATTCCGCATCCCTTCAGTCAAGCGCCGGGAGCGCGTCTGTACAAGACGGGAGACGTGGCGCGTTATCTGCCGGACGGCAGCATAGAGTTCGCGGGCCGCATGGACCATCAAGTGAAGATTCGCGGCTTTCGCGTAGAGCCTGGCGAGGTCGAGGCGATACTTGAGGAACACGAGGGCGTGTTGGAAGCCGTGCTGGTCGCGCATGAAGAGAGGCCGGGCGAGAAACGCTTAATCGCGTATGTGGCGGCGAAGGAGCCGCTCAAGGCGAGCGGGCTGCGCGAATTTCTGAGGCGCAGGTTGCCGGAGTATATGGTCCCGTCCGCGTTCGTCTTGATGGATTCCTTGCCTTTGACTCCGAGCGGTAAAGTGGATAGACGCGCTCTGCCCGCGCCGGATGCGATGCCGGTTGAACCCTCGGAGACCTTCGTGCCGCCGCGTAATACTCTGGAACTTCAACTGGCGCAGATATGGGAGGACGTATTACAGGTCCAACCAATCGGCATGACTGACAACTTTTTCGACCTCGGCGGGCATTCGCTCTCCGCCGTGCGTTTGATGGCGCGCATACGCAATCTCTCAGGCTCGGACCTCCCGCTCGCCGCGCTCTTTCAGGGAGGCACGATAGAAGCGTTGGCGGGCCTCCTGCGCGGGCGAGACTCTAAAGCTTCGTCAACCTTAGTGGCGATTCAGCCGCGCGGCGAGGGGCGGCCTTTCTTCTGCGCGCATCCGGCTGGCGGGAATATTATCTGCTACGTCTCGCTGGCGCGTCGGCTGGGATTGGACCAGCCTTTGTACGGGCTACAGGCGCGAGGGCTCGACGGCAGGCAGGAGCCTTTGCAGAGCATAGAAGAGATGGCCGCATCTTATGTTGAAGCAGTGCGCGGCGTTCAACCCTTTGGCCCATATTTGTTGGGCGGCTGGTCTCTGGGCGGCGCGGTGGCCTTCGAGATGGCCCGCCAACTGCAAGGCGTCGGGGAAGAGATAGCCTTGCTCGCAATGCTGGATAGCCGCGCGCCCTCTGCTCTCGAAGGTGATGAAGAGTTGGATGATGCTGCACTGCTGGCGGCGATAGCCGCAGACGCGGGGCTTCCGATCAACGAAGATGAGCTACGAAGTTTAGAGCCGGACGAACGCTTGCGTTATTTTCTGGACCAGGGAAGAAACTGCCGCATCGTCCCGTCGGATTACGACCTTGAGCAAGCGCGGCGTCTCTTGCTAGTTTACAGGACCAACGTCATGGCCCTGCGTCGTTATCATCCGCGAGGGAGCGTGCAACGCCTGACGCTCTTCCGCGCGGGCGAAATGTTGGCCCAGAATTCAACGCTCGATGCGACGCTCGGATGGAGCGAGTTCTCTTCAGAGCCTGTGGAGGTTTACGATGTGCCGGGCCATCATGCCAGCATGTTGAGGGAGCCTCACGTACAATCTCTGGCCTCTGTCCTGAAACGCTCGCTTGAAGAGGCGCAGGTTGCCGCGTCCGAGGTCGAACGGTGAGACCTGCTGCGCGCGAGGCCGTGCTGCTGTGGAGTTGATGAGTAAGGGTTTCGTTCCGTATCATTCGGAGTGAGGAGTGGAAAGATGTTTGTGCCGGTTGCGCCGCGCTCTCCAGAAGCGGGAACTAAGAGCGGGATGGAAGAGACGCTTGAATCACAAAGACGTGCCCTGATGGAGCGCGCCGCGCCGGACTATCGTCGCAGGCGTGAGGCGCTGGACGCTCTGTTGCGGGCGTTGCTTGCGCGGCAGGAGGGCTTCATTAAGGCCATCAACGATGACTTCGGCGGCAGGGCCAGGCAGGAGACTTTGCTTCTGGAAGTCTTCCCGCTTGTAGAGGAGATACGCCACGCGAAACGCCATCTCAAAGGTTGGATGAAGCCGAAGAGAGTGGCGACGGGTTGGGCCTTTCTTCCCGCGCGGGCGCGCGTCGTTTACCAGCCCGTCGGCGTCGTGGGCATCGCCAGCCCCTGGAATTATCCTCTGCTCCTGACGCTCTCGCCGCTCATCTGCGCGCTCAGCGCGGGCAATCACGTGATGCTCAAACCATCCGAGTTCGCGCCGCGCACGGCAGTGCTCGTCAAGGAGATGCTGTCGGAGATTTTCCCTGCGGACTACGTCTCGGTCGTCCTGGGCGATGCGGAAGTCTCCGCCGAGTTCACTTCGCTGCCCTTCGATCATCTCATCTTCACAGGCTCCACGCAGGTGGGCAAGAAGGTGATGCGTGCAGCCAGCGAGAACCTCACGCCCGTAACGTTGGAACTGGGCGGCAAGTCTCCGACTTTATTGCAGGAGGATTACCCGCTCGCGGACGCGCTGCCGAGAATTATGACGGGCAAGCTATACAACGCGGGTCAGACCTGCATCGCGCCTGATTACGTGCTGGTCCAGGAAAGCGCGCGCGATAAATTTATAGAAGGCGCGGCGGAAGTCGTCGCTAAGCTCTATCCGGGGCTGGTGGATAACCCGGACTATACGCGGGTCATTAATGCTCGCCAGTATGAACGTCTCAAAGGATTGTTGACGGACGCGCAGGCGAAGGGCGCGAGAGTCTTACAGGTCAACCCTCGCGGCGAAGAGTGCAACGCGTTGAACCGCGTCTTTCCGCCCACGCTCGTTTCAGACGTGACGGATGAGATGACGCTCATGCAGGAAGAGATTTTTGGACCAATCTTGCCGGTCGTGACTTACAGGACGATGGAAGACGCTCTCAAGTACATCAACGAGAGACCGAGGCCACTGGCTCTTTATTACTTCGATGAGAACCGGCGGCGAGTTGATGAAGTGCTCGGGCGAACCATCTCCGGCGGAGTCACTATCAATGATGTGATTCTGCACAT
>JAXDFO010000157.1:0-7300 GCA_034665545.1 Blastocatellia bacterium | reverse complement strand
CAGGCGTTTGACGTTCCAGACGTGGAAAAATTCGTGGGCCACTGCGTCGAGCGCGTCCTCGTAAATGCCCTTGTCCGCGAGCGCGCCGGGCTCTACTATCTGCGTCGAGTTGAGATGCTCCATGCCGTCGCTCGAACGGTCGTCAGCCGCGAAATGAAGCAGGAACGTGTAAGATTCAAACTCCGGCGCGCCCCACATCGCCGTCTCCGCGCGCACGATTCTTTCAATATCCCTGACGAGTGCGGGCCGCTTCCCTCCTTCGTCTCCGAAGGAATGGACCATCACGCGATAGCTTTTCCCCTCGACCTGGAATTCATCAATGGTCCAATCGGGCGCGACTTCGGTCGGCGTATCAATCAAGAAATCGTAATTGGGAAACTGCCATTCGCGCTGGTCCGTGGCGGTCGAAGAGCCGTTGACGGCGCGCCAGTTCGGCGGAGGCTCAATCGTCAATTTCACGGGGTTCTGTTTATGGTCCACCACGTACATGAAGACGGAGCCGCCATTGAAACTAGCATGCCTCTCATCAAGCTGCGAGAAAGTGCCTGAGAGGTCGTCTCCGAACACTTTGTATTTCACGACGATGACTTCACCGGGCGCGACCGCGACGACGCGCCACGTCTGGTCGTCCGTTCTTCTGGCGGACCAGGGCTTGTATTCAACAGAGCCGTCCGGTTTCTGAAGACGAATCGAGACCTCGAAGTCCTGCACGTTCTTGGCAAAATCGAAGACGGCGTAGCGACCGGGCGACCACCTCGGCATCTGAAAATCCAGATACTCCGGCGACGGGCCCGCGCCCATCTGGACCTCTATGCTGACTTCAAAAAGATGCGAGAGGGGCCGCGTCATCGCCAGCCGGTAGTTGAGCGCGCCGAGCGGTTGGGCCAACCCCTGCGGCTGCGATTGTGCTGTGTGTGTGTGGGCCGTCTGGACGGCGCAGAGGATAATGATGAGCGCGAGCAGGGAGATACTGCGCATAGCAAAGCGTGGGAGGCATTGCATCATAAGGTTCTGACTCCTGTTGAAGTTGAAAACTTGAAGTTCAAAGACGCGAGGAAGCGAAAGCGATAAAGAGTTTTGAGAAAGGACGTGCGAGATTATCTGTGTTTCCGCTTCGCCTGTCAAAGTCTTCAGGGTGCTTGACGCACAAAGGGCGCGTCCGCTAGTTTTGAAGACCGCAAGCGAGGAGAGCTAAATCAATAATTTTAAAATGAGCGCAACCGAACGTCTTTATTATAACGATTCGCACCTGACGGAATTTGAAGCGCGCGTCACCAACATCACAGAGCGCGTCAGCGGGTGGTCCGCCGTGACATTGGACCGCACGGCCTTTTATCCGACGGGCGGCGGCCAGCCGAGCGATACTGGTTTTCTAGGCGAAGCGCGCGTCGTCGAGTGCATAGACGCAGAAGGCGACGGCGTTTTGCATGTCGTCCAGGGCCGCACGCCGAAGGTCGGCGAGTTAGTGCGCGGGCATGTGGACTGGCCGCGCAGGCTGGACCACATGCAACAACACACGGGCCAACATATTCTCTCGCAGGCGTTCGTCGCGCTCTTCGACGCGGAGACGCGCGGCTTTCGGATGATGGACGCGTCATCCGAGATTGATGTCGCGCTGGATGAACCGACGGACGAGCGCATAGAGCGTGCCATCGAACTCGCCGACAGCATCATCTGGGACAATCGTCAGGTGCAGGTGCGGCAGGTGACGCAGGAGGAGGCCGCACGCCTTCCGCTTCGCAAAGAGTCTACGCGCGCAGGTGAATTACGCATCATCGAGATAGAAGGTTTCGACCTCACGCCCTGCGGCGGCACGCACGCGACGCGCACAGGCGAAGTCGGCATCATCGCCGCGCGCCACTGGGAACGCGCCAAAGGCTTAACCCGCGTCGAGTTCGTCGCGGGCACGCGCGCTCTCGCGGATTACCGCCGGGCCAACCGCACCGCCCGCGCCGTCGCTTCCCTCTTCAGCGCGGGACGCGACGATGCGCCCGCCCTGGTCTCTCGTCTACAGGAAGAGAATAAACAACTCGTGCGCCGCATGCGCGTGCTGGAAGAGAGAAGCGTCCGCGTCGAAGCGGAAGAACTGCTGAACGAGACGAGCGCGAGCAGCAGCGATGGCTTGAGAATCATCGCGCAGGTCTTTGAGGCGCGCGATGCTGAATCTTTGAAGAGACTCGCGCAGGCTCTCATCGCACACGAGCGTTGCGTCGCGCTGCTCGGTTCAACTGATGAAGGCGAGGCGAAAATCGTCTTCGCTCGCTCGGCTGACGCGGGCGGCGACATGAACGCCCTGATGCGCAAAGCCTGCGCGCTGCTCGACGGGCGCGGCGGCGGTCGCCCCGACCTGGCCCAGGGTGGAGGCCGCAACCCCCATAAACTCTCCGAAGCCCTCGCCGCCGCCGCCCGCAGCCTCGATACAGAGCAACCTATCTAAACTCTCTGCCCGCGCCACGCTCTTCCGTGTCTGCCTCGGTGAATCGCATTTTTCTATTATTCCCATTGCCACCCACCGCAATACGGAATGCAGCCCATAAACCTGAGCAAGCACTTGACACTGCGACGCGCACTCTCTAATATTTCCCTGGACCTTCCGGGGCAGTAGCTCAGTTTGGCAGAGCGCCGCGTTCGCAATGCGGAGGTCAGGGGTTCGACCCCCCTCTGCTCCATAAATAGAATCAAGGAGAAACGGCGGGAGCGGTCCCGCCGTTTCTCTTTTCGTTGCTAGTAGGCAACGTGCTGGTCTCGCATCTTGTATGCGGCAGAGTTGATTGATGGATTCGAGTTAGTCGGCTCGCATCGTTTGTTATGCAGCGCAGACTTTGCCGAGCGATTCGGCCCACTTGCTGACTACGACCTTGCCGTACATGTGCTCCTCTTTCTGCCTGCGAATAGCACACGCCTTGCGAAATGCGCCCAACTCACCATGTTTTTTGATGGAAACGGAGGTCTGCCCGCGCTTCTCTCTTCCGGCGTTCCAGGAGACCTCATAAACCTCGTTCAAGTATACCTTGCCGTCTTTCCCAGTATACTTCTTGACCTTGCGCCTGACGCCGACCACGCCGCTATTGTTACGCGGGTTTTCACCGACAACGACCCAATCCGTGCGCGGTTTTCCAAGCTCTCGCTCAAGCTGGTCACGACACTCGACGGCCCTCTCCAGGGCAGCTTCTTTGCCGCCGTGCGCGCTATCGCTGATGAATTTGGACTTGGTGATATTCTTCAATCTGACCCTGACGTACCAACCAACAGTCTTTCGCTCCGGGCAATCAATGCGACTGACGCCCTTATGACCACTCTTCGCCATAAGCTTTACAACAACCCTCTCTTACAAATTAAACTTTCGGTGGGATACAGAGAATCTATAGCTTTGTCGCCGAGATGTCAAAGCGCGAGAGAGTCTTCACACCTACTCTTGGCGGTTAATATTTTTCGACCTCAAGTTGTTCATCTGGCTTGACCTTCAAGGCGCGTGTTATCTGCCGCGTGATGAGTTGTGCGACTCCGCCGGGCACGATGGCGCGTATGAAAGCATAGGTGACGCGCGAGGGGACCGTCACCCCGCGCGGCACAAGCACGTACTCGCTCTCCCACCATGATGGCACGAACTTGGACTTGAAGCGTCTCAGCCCTTCAAAGTTATAGAATCGTTCGAGACGTTCGGCGACAACATGAAGCATCCGCTCGCTCAAAGGATAATCGCCCGTCGCCACCGTCTGCTCTCCATCTTTGGCTAAGGGAGACGTGCCGAGCGTCGCGGTCTTCGCGCCCTCTGCGGCGAGTCTCGTGAGCGCTTCGACGACCAGGAGATCCGGCGTGCCGGGAGGCGCATCCGGGAGGCGCAGGATGTCTTCGAGATACCAGCCATCGCGCGCGGGAATGGGACTCGCCGCGAGAAAGCCTACGAGCCGCCCCTCTTTATCGCGCGCGGCAAAGAACCTCTTAATCTCCGCGTGCTGGAAGGGGTCCAGCACAAAGAGCCAGCCGAGTTTAGTCGCGGTGCGCCTCGTCTCCAACCAACGCTGGCAGAGCGTCTTCGTCTCCCTTCTAATCTCATCACTGGCGGTCTCTACAAATTCGACCCGCACACCGGCCCTGTGCGCCTGGTTAATGCCGGAACGCATCTTCTTGGCGCGGTCGCCGCGCGGAGCCCAGGTCTGCAAATCGAAGTACGGAGCCGCGCCAACTTTGACCGCGCTCAGGCCGAACTTGACGCCCTCCTGCGCGAAGCGCGCGGTCGCAGGCACGAAGGCAGCGATGCGCCCTTTCTTGCGAGCGGCGATAACGAACCGGCGCGCGAGTTCGCCTCTCTCATCATCACCGGCCAGGGGGTCGCCGACGGCTAACCAGACGTGTCCGAACTCGCTGTAAATAATCGCGCCGTCAAGAGAGGGCGACGACCAGAGGCGCGCGCCGGGCGTGATGCTGACCAGCGAATGAGCGTTATAACCATAGAGAGCTTGCAGGCGAAGCAACTCTCCGGTGGGGTCTCTGCGCGAAACGCGAGAGGCGCGGGCCGCGCTCCAGCGCAGCTTCACGTAGCGCGCGCCCGCGCCCGCGCCGCCCACGGCTAACCACCACAATTCGCGTGCGGGAATATGCATTGCCCTTCAGCCTATCAGGAAGATTGAGCGCGCACAATTTGAACGGCCTCAAGGACCGCTTCAGGTCTGGTGTGCGGGAGCATGTGGCCTGTTTCATTCAACACAATCAGCCCGGAGTGCTTGATTGTGCGATGCAAGGGAAACCCGTGTAGCTCCGGTTTAACCAGCAAGTCCGAATCGCCCGTGACGATGATGGTCGGCACACGGATTTCGCCATAACGATGACTGAGCGACAACGCCGTCGGGCTGAAGTCCGATTCATCCTGCACGATGGCTTTAATCTGTCCGGGTCTATTCCAGATGGCCGTCGCCAGTTCCAGATAATCCGTCGGCACTTCGTCAGGCGAGAAGGCGCGTTCCAGATTGCGCCTTATCTCCCGCTCGATGAGCGGGCTGGACATTCTGATAATGAGGTCGCCCAGGCCGGGAATTTTGATGAGCGCCCTTTGGGCATCGAAGTGTTCCTCTTCAGGATAAGTTGCCGGAGCCAGAAGCACAACGGCGGATATTTCCGCCTCGTATCGCAACGCATAAGCCAGAACCAGCACGCCGCCCCATGAGTGGCCCACCATAATCGGCCTCTCGACCTTGAGCTTCAACAGAGCCTCATGAATTAATCTGGCCTGGACCTCCGCCGTCGCAATCTCGTCCAAAGGGCGTTCGCTTTGGCCGTGACCGGGGCGGTCAAAAGCCAACGCTCTATAGCCATGCCCGGCCAGAGAGCGCATGACAGCCGCATAGTCGTGAGTAAAGCCAGCGTTGCCATGAAGCAACACAACGGGCGCGCCCGTGCCCTCGCTCACGTAATGCAGGCGCAAGCCTTCTACGACGACAAACTCCCCGTCCCTTGAAATATTGAAATCCATTCGCGCCAAGCATCAAGCATTCCGCCTGAGATGTAAAGACAAGCATGAGAGGAATGCTATCGAGGCCGTCGCTGGTCCAGAAACTTTCTGGTCCAGGAATTCTCCGGTCCAGAGTCTATTTAAGAGGGGAACACACAGGCTTAAAAAAAATCCGAGGGGCCAAGTATTTTTAGCGTTGTTGCAGACTCTGTTACTTCGACAGTGCCGGGCGCGCTGTCAGACGCGGATTTCAGGCAGCCATCCTACTCCTCAAGTAGTTGTCCTTAAATCAATATTCCTGGCGGCCAGGGCCGCCATATCAACATGAACCGACTCGCAAATTTCAGATAGGAAGGGCGATGCCCTTCAGATACCAGGAGAAAAACAATGTACCGCATTCCCCTTTGTCAAAGATTCTTTGTGCGCAGGCAGACAGTCCTGGGCACGATGATCTCTGTGGCCTTGCTGGCCCTGGCCCTGCTCACCACTTCGACAGCCGCGCAGGCGCAGTCGGCCACCTACTTCGGTGGACTCTCGAACTTCGATGTCATCAACCACACGGAGCATGAGGCCCACGGTTTTGAGGTCGAGCTTGAAGGGCTACAGCCCGCAGACGTTTACTACACGTTCAGCGCGCAACGTTATGGCAGCCCGACCATCACCCCGTCAGCCACGGGCGTGCTCGTGCGCTGGGCCAGCGCCTACGATTTCACTACGCAGCAGTTCATTCAGACCACCGTGCCGCACGCGCCGAACACGCCCTTCGCCGGAACCTGTTACCAGTGGGGCGGCGCGGGCTATGCCACTAGCGGGTGCGAGCATTTCGGCGTGTCGCTGCGCGCCAACGCCACCAAGACTACCTATCGCTGGCTGATAGCCGACCCGCAAACGCCCGGAGCGTTGCTGCCGTTTGACCCGCCGGTCGCCATCCCCGCGCCGGTCTATGTCGTGCTGCCTCCCGCGCAGCCAGCCGAGCCGCCCGTGCTCGAAGCTCAAATCGAAGCGCCGGAGCCGCCCGAATCGCCGGAGCTATTCGGTAACGCGCAATGGGTCAAGGTCTTCAAAACAGAGTTGCCGCGCGAGGTGACGCTTGATGAACTGGTGAGCGACAACGCGGTCGTTCCGCAAGACGCCGCACATGCGGAAGTCGCCTGGGAGATATTGCAGGCGTCGCCGCCCAGCAACAGTAATAGCAACGGCAACCGTAATCGTAGCGCGAATCGTGGAAGCCTGAGAGCCGATACGCGCGCCGTGATTCGCCGTTATGAAATTTACCAGTACACGGGCGCGTATGACCCGGTCACGCATGAAGCGTTGTGCGCCGACGGCCTGTGCAATGCCCCGCAGGATGGCGAAGTGGGCGACTTCATCGGCGCGCAAATGTCTGCGGCCAACGTCGGGATTCCGTCCGTCACCGTCTCCAAGACCGGCAACGGCAGCGTGTCCACCGCCGACAGGTTCATCAGTTGCGGAAACAAATGCGCGGCCTCTTATGAGATGGGAACGTCCGTGACGCTCACGGCCAGCCCCTCTTCAGGCTCCGTGTTTGCCGGTTGGGGCGGAGCCTGCAACGGCAACCAACTCACCTGCACCGTCAACGTCAACGAGGCTCTCAATGTTACCGCGACGTTCCAGGTTCCGTTGACGCTCTCGGTCAAGACTTCCGGCAAGGGGTCTGTGAGCGGCACTCAAGGCATTGATTGCGGGCGCAATTGTTCCGCGACGGTCAACCCTGGAACGACCGTCACGCTCAACGCAGTGCCCTCGGCTGGCTTCAAGTTCCTCAACTGGACCGGCGCATGCTCCGGCACTTCACTGACTTGCAGCGTGTTGGTCAATAAGACCTCACAG
>JAXDFO010000156.1:0-7807 GCA_034665545.1 Blastocatellia bacterium | reverse complement strand
CTGCACTTCTCTGGATGCTTCGATGAGAGCGGCCAGCGCGTTATCCAAATCCTGGCGCGCACGCGCGACGACAAGAAGCTGCTGCTCAACTCGCGCCCTCAACTCCTGCTCCAACGTCCTGAGGTCTGCGAGGTGCGTGCGATGCGCGACCATGTGTCGGGCCTCCGTCCCGCTCCCGGCTTCCGCGAGCATCTGTTCCTGCGCGGCAGCCTGATGCTCAAGGCATGCTGCCATCTCTCGCTCGCGGCGCATTAACTCGCCCTCGGCCTGCTCCACTTGCAAGCGTCGCGCGGCGACGAGGCGGGCCGCTTCCTGCTTCGCACGGTCGCGCACGTCCAGCACCGGCTGAAGCCTGTATTTTTTCTTTCCCGTCATCCGAAATATTATAGCGCGCCGGGAGCGGGCGAGCGGCGCGCGCAAGCAACTTTTTTCGCGTTGCTTCGATAATTTAGATGAGACCCGGTAATATCTCTCGCGTTAAGGTGGCGCGGTCAGGTGGAGAAGAACACATGACACTCAAAATAGACGGCGGCGGCGACGATACACAGGCGATTCTTGAGCAGCAACGTGCGGCGGAAGAGGCTCGCCGTCGAAGAGAGGCCGAGGAAGCGGCGCGGCGTCTCGCCGAACAACAGAACGCGCAACGGCAGGCCAACCAAAGGGATGCTATGACGCAGTTTGCCGAACGCCTCGGACTGGACCAGAACCTGTTCAAAGCCCTCTTTCAACAAAAGCTCCCCGGCGGCGACCTGACCACCAACGCCGCGACAACGACCAATAGCAATCCTCTCAACATCAAGCCTTCATCCACCACCACGGCGACGGCTGAGTCGGACCTCGCGCAGAGGTTGCAGTATGTGAAGCAGGCTATGGACGCGGCCCAAAAAGCCTGGGCCAGTTTGCCCCCTGACGCGAGCCGCGTCTCTCTTCAACTCGATAACAACAACGCTTCTCCACTGGACCAGTGGAAGACGGGCGCGCGCGCCTCGCTCGGTCCCGGCGACGCAGTGGAATTGGACCATTATTTAGACGACAACAAAGAGACGCTCAATGCGCTGGCGCAGATTCTGGGCAATCGTCCCGCGCAGAATCTAATCAAAAGCGGCCAACTCTTCGGCATTGACCCGACGCCGCTCGAACAGCAACTTTACGCGCCCGTTATCGCGGGGCTGAAGCAGGCTAACCCGGACGCCATCTTCGACCTCGTCGCGGTCAAGCAGGGCACGATGCAGGACCGTAACGGCAGTCCTCTGCCAGAATCTGACATCGTCATAGCGATGACGCGCAAGACGCCGAACGGCGGCAGCAACACTCAGTATCTAAGCTTTAACTTGCGCGCATTGCTAGACCCTGACAACGCCTCGCGGATGACGCAAGCCCTCAAGGACTCAGGCACGCTCGGCAAGTGGCAGGCGCAGATGAAGTCGCTTACGGACGGCAACGGTTATCTACAACAACAGATGGGCGACATCAACGACCCCTTGAGCGTGTCAAAGTCGCTTTACGGAACGAAGCTCGCCTGGAATGCTTTCGCGCAGATGGACCGCGCGGACCAGGCAGCCTTCTTCGCCGCTTACAGCCGGAGCGGCGCGGCGGGCACGCTCGGCGAGCTACTCACTTTCGTTGACGTGACTCCGAAGGAGATGATCGTCCGCGCGGAGGCAGACCACCTCGCTGGCAATGAGAGGCCCGCGAACGTCAACACCGTCGTCAACATCAACGGCGCGGACACGGGCAAGCTCAACAAGTTTCTGGACCAGAATTATCAGGCCATCATCGGCTCTACTTTCACGCAGTATCTTGAACTGCGCGGCGACGGCTCGCGCCAGTTATCCGGCTCCGACCTGCGAAACGAAATCGGGATGGCGATGAACATCCCGCCGAACAACTCGCCGCAAAACGCGCAGCAGGAAGCGGCCTTCAACAAGGGCCAATGGGATTTCTACACGGGGCAGGCGCAGGAGGCTATTGGACCAGTCGAGGCCGCGATACACAAAGTCGGCGGTGATGCGCCGCAGGTGACTGTGCTTCCTGTGATGTTCGATTCAAAGGAGACGGGACTGGTGCAGTTGCCATTGTTCCGCGTCAACGGAACGGATGGCCGCGAGCATTTCGTTGACAACACGGGCCGCACCTATTCGAGCATCGGAGACTGGAAAGATAACAACAAGCTTCCGGCGGGCCGCGTCAGTTATGCGAGGGACGGTCATCTGACCGGGGCCAATGGTCGCGCGGACATCTTGACGGAGGACACGCACGCCAACTCGTTTTGGGAGCACACGGTCGTGCCCTTCTTCGACAAGGTCGCGCTGGTCGGCGGCGTTATCGTGGCGGGCGCGTTAATCATCGGCACTGACGGTTTAGCGACGCCGATAGTGATGGGCGCGGGCGGCGCAGTCTCGGCCTGGGGCGCGGGACGCGCGGGGAGCGAATTACTGGACCGATATAATCACGGGCAGACGCTCTCTCCGACGGATGCGCAGGCGCGCATGGCATGGCTCGGCTTCGGCGCGAACGTGGTCGGACTGGCCGCGCTCGGCGCGTCTGCGCGCGTCGCCAGCGCGGTCGCCAGAGGCGCAGAGGTTGACGCCGGATTGTTGCGTCTCTCTTCGAGCCTCAACGTCGCGGCACAGTATACGGACACGGCGGCGATGGCCGACCTGGGCTTTAACCTCGCAGCCAACTGGAATCAGTTGACGCCGCAGGAACGCATGACGCAGGTCGCGCAGATGGCCTTCTGGGGCGCGATGCTCGGACACAACGCGCGGCAGGCGGGCGGCATAGGCAATCTCTACGGGGCCGAATCGGTCAACGCCTGGATGGCCCGCGCGAGACAAGAGTTGGCCCAACTGGACCCGCGCCTGTACGAAGTGCGCGATGTGGCCCTGCCTGACGGGCGCACGATGAAGATGGTCATGCGCAAGGACGGCGAGGGCACGGGCGAGCCGACCGAGCCTTCGCGCACGGGAAGCGGCGACGGCGCAGGCGGCGATGGCGTCGTCAACCCTTCCGAGATTAATGCGACCGTGACGCCGGACGCGCAAGGGATAAACTCGCGCGTCTGGAATGACGTGGGACTTGGGCCAGTGGTCGAACGCGCGCTCAATCGCACGGACCTTGACGCGGAGACGCGCGCGCAGATAGAAGAGACGCTGAGCGTGCTTCAGGAAGCGCGCAGCAAGAATCTGCTGGACTTAAATACTAACGAGGCTTACAAAGATTTAATTAAATCGGTCGCCAATGATACCGATAAAGCGAAGGTGGGCCAGAGCCTCGCGGAACTCGAACACGCGGCGACCGTCATCAAGCGCGGGAACATCGCGGAAGGCACGTCCGTCGTCATCGGCGCGAGAGACAACCAGCAGATACGCGGCGGCTTGCCGACCATTGACATCGCCAACGTTGAAGCGGATGTCTATTATCAAACGTCGAACGGCGTGTTACATCTCGATGAGGTCAAGAACACGCCCAACGCTCTGCTCTCCGCTCTGGCGGATAAGGCGCAGTTCGACCGTTACCGCACATGGATAGAACATGCGAGCGGCGCGCAGCCGCGTGAAGTCGGCATCTACATACGCGAGACTGGACCAGGATTCAATGAGCTTCTCAGGACAGATTATCTTGACAGGTTGGAGGCGACCGTCGGCGCGGACCACGCGCGACCGTTTCTCAAAATCGGCGACCGCACTTTCAGCATGGACGACCTGCGCGCGATGGACCGGGATGCGACGGCGAAGTTGGGCCAATTAATGGCCCAGAATAGAGGCGTGCCGGTGAGAGACTTGTTGAGGCAGCGCTTCGGGACGATGGAAGAAACTTTCCGCACCCTCGGCAGAGAGTACGGCACGAAGGAGGCAAGGTGATGAGCACAGAGGTAACGGCGGCTTCCTTGCAGGTCGGGCCGCGAGAGATAGACCAATGGTTGAGCAGGCTGGATGAGACCAACCCCGCGCACAGGGCCATCGCGCTCGACGCGCTCGAAGGTTTGATTAAAGAGTACATCCTCCCGGCGATGGACTTGCCGCTCTCGCCAACGAGGTTCGATGTCTTCGACCTGGACGCGGTCGCCGGAGAGCATGTGCCCGGACTGGTCCAGAATCTTTTCGACCAGCGCATGAACGGTCTTCACAAGCCCGTTGACGAGCAACTCAAGGAAGCACTCGACTATATCGAAGTCAAGACCACTTCGAGCGAGCAGCGAGAGAAATTTTTTCTTTGCTGGGCCGGAAATAAAGCGAGCCTCAGCATCAGAACCCTGTTGAATTTTTTGCGCAAACCTTTGCTGCGCGATGTCCCGCCCCAACTCAAGGCGGCTGCACCGGAAGAGCAACGCCGTTTGACTTCCCTGCTCAAATACAGGTTGCCGGAAGAGATTACTTACCAACTCTCCACGACCATCGAGAGGCTCGAACAGCTTTCCTCTTAACATCACACGGGCGAATGTCGGCTTAGAAATTCTCAGTCAAGGCCGTCGTTTGCGGGAGCGCGTTTCCGGTTGCGGCCCCCGTCATGTAGGCGTTGGGGTTGGGCCGCATGGAGATGCGACCGACGGGCTGGACGTTCAATTCGGGCGTGAGCTCCTGGTATGAGAGAACGGCGAGGGTGGGAAATTCGAGTTCGACCATCTTGCGCACGAAGCGGCGCAGTTCCATGTCCGTGATGATGACGGGCTTCTGTGCCGTCGGCGGGAGGTTGGCTATCTCGCGGCGCAGGGCTTCGAGAATATCGTGCGCGATGGAAGGGTCTAGCGAGAGGAAAGAGCCTGTCGAAGTGCGACGCACCGCGCCGCGAATCACGTCCTCAATCTCAGGGTCTAGCAGGTAGACGAAGAGCGTGTCGCGCCCTTCCGTATAGCGGAACGAGATGTATCGCTTGAGCGACGAGCGAACATACTCGGTCAGCATCACCGTGTCCTTCTCTATGCGTCCCCACTCGGAGAGCGAGTCTAGAATCGTTTTGATGTCACGGATGGAAATCCCTTCCTGGACCAGTCTCTGCAACACGTCGGTGAATTGATGAATGGTGACGACCTTCGGCACGACCTCTTCAACGAGCTTGGGCACACCGCGCGCGGCGAAGTCTAGCAACGCCTGCGATTCCTGTATGCCTATAAACTCGTGCGAGTATTTCTTCATGATGCGCGAGAGATGAAGCGTGATGACTTCCGCCGGTTCCCAGACTTTGAGGCCCGCGAGTTCTGCTATCGGGCGTTGTTCTGCGGGAATCCAGGAGCCAGGCTTGAGGTCTGCGGGGTTGAGCACGTCCTCGCCTTCGAGGCCGAAGACCTTGATGTGTTCAGCCGAATCGTTGACGTACACGCAATCGGGTTTGAGCATCCCGTAGACGACCGGAACCTCCTTGAGCGCGATGAAATATTCGTCCTGTTTGAGCGGGGCGTTGCCGCTGATGTAGACGTTGGGCAGCATCACGCCGAGGTCGTAGTAGATGGACGAGCGCAGCTTGGGCAGTTCCTCACGGAAGCGCAGGCCGGAGGGCGTGCTCTTGTCAATCAACGGCGTCAAGTTTGAACTGACGACGACGGCCAGAGGGACCGAGAAGGTCGGTTGTAATTCGTCGCGCCCGTTGACGGCTCCCGTCTTGGCGAGGCGTTCGGATTCCTCGCGCGCGGCGCGTTGGCGTGCGCGCTGGAGCGTCACGGCCAGCGCGGCGACGATGCCGCCGATGATGAGAAAGGGCAGGTGCATGCCCGGTATGAGCGCGAGCAGGAGCAGGAGCGCGGCGGCCACGAAGAGCGGCTTCGGATTGTCGAAGAGTTGGAGGCTGATGTCGGAGCCGACGTTCGAGTGCTCTTCGTCTGCGGCCACGCGCGTCACGACGATGCCAGCCGAAACAGTAATCAGTATCGAAGAGATAATCGCGGACAGTCCATCACCGATGGTCATCACAGTGTACTTCTGCAAGGCTTGTCCGATTTTCAAATCCTTGTAGAGAATGCCTATCGCTAACCCTGCGACGATGTTGGTCATGGCGATGACGATGGTAGCGATGGAATCGCCCTTGACGAACTTCATCGCGCCGTCCATCGCGCCGTAAAGCTGCGACTCCTTCTGAAGCGACCCGCGCATCTGCCTGGCCTGCTCCTGCGTGAGCAGGCCCGAACGCATGTCCGCGTCAATGGACATCTGCTTGCCCGGCATCGCATCCAGAGTGAAGCGCGCGGCGACCTCCGCGACGCGCTCCGAGCCTTTGGCGACAACGATAAATTGGACCACTAATATCATCACGAAGATAACGCCGCCGACGATGACGTTGCCGCCGCCCGTAAACTTGCCGAGCGTCTCAATCACTTCTCCGGCGTAGGCCCGCTCAAGAATGCTGCGCGCGACCGAGACGCTCAGGCAGAGACGAAAGAGCGTCGTGAGTAGAAGGATGGTCGGGTAAGAAGTCAGTTGAATGGGGCTTGAGATATAGAGCGAAGTCGCCAGGACGATGAGCGAGAGCGAGAGATTGATAACGACGAGGACGGAGATGAGCGGTGTCGGAATCGGGATGAAAAGCGTGCTGATGGCAAGCATCAAAGCGACGGGCAGAATCAAATCGCTGTAGCGAGACATGACGCGAAGAACGTTGCCGCTCCTGACCGCTTGCCAGAACCCGCTCAGTTGTTTGAGAAACTTATCCATCTTCGCAAAGGCTCAAACGATAGCTGAACTCTCAGCCTTTACAACTTACAAATATTCCAGGCCCAGAAATATCAAGACCGCCGTGACCAGCGTGAACGCCAGCATGAGCAGGACTTCCATCAAAGTAAAGTAGCCGAAAATCGTGCGCTCCGAACTGAACATCTTCGGGCGCGCGCGTGACATCGCCTCTTGTTTCGCCGCTTGTGATTTTAATGCGAGGCCCGCGTCGTTGCCCTCCTGCGCGCCCGGCTCAAGCAGGGCGACGGGAGGCGGCAGTTTTTGCGGCAATAGCGAATCGAGCACGACCAGCGAGGCCGGTTCATGAAAGACCAGGACGACGTTGTTCTGCGCGGTCGTGATCGCCGTCGGGACTATCACGATGCGGTCGCCGTTGCCCAAGTGGCGCGTCGCTTCGACGGGCTCGCCGTTGACCGCAACCATCCCCGCGCCCAAACTCTGCACGACCACGCCGCTCCAATCTTTTCTGAGCAGCGCGCGGGCCGCGACCACGGATGCCGTGTCGAAGGAGACCTCCTGCCCGGTCGAGTTCCAACCGAGCGGCATCTCTCTGGCCTCTATGCGAATGCGTTGACCGTTGCGCGGGCCGCCTTCTATGAGCAGGTAAAAGCTGTCCTCTTCCGTGCGCAGGCTGTCGAGTATCGCGGCGAAGTTGCGCGGCTCTGTTTCTCTCTGCGCGGGCGGCTGCGCGCTCGCGCTGTCTTTGGCGGGCGTCGGCATCGTCTGGTCTGGCAGAGGCGAAAGGCGCGTCGTGACGCGGGCCTGGTTCTGCGTTTGCCCGACAGTTCCGGCCTCCGCCGAGACGAAGAAAATATTGTAATCGCCGATGCTCAACCGGTCGCCGTGGGCCAACGGGCGACGGGCTTCGCGCGCCAGAGGCTCATCGTTAAGGACTGTTCCTTCGGCGCGATTGATGAGCAACATCTGGCCTTCATCGTTGATGATGACGGTCTGTTCGGGAGCGACGCCGGAACCGTTCAAGCGTAGAGAGGCCGTCGCGTCGCTGCCGATAGTAATGAGCGGTTCGCCCAATATTCTTTCGGCTAGCGGCGGCGTTGCGGGTCCGTCCGCCTTGCGCTTAATGACCAGTTTCGTTGTCATGTAAATGAATGAGGAGCGCCGAAGAATTCTCTGCCAGCCGGGCC
>JAXDFO010000155.1:0-2915 GCA_034665545.1 Blastocatellia bacterium | reverse complement strand
CTTACTTCGTGATGGTAATCTCGCGCGAGGTGGAATTATATGTGCCGTTCTCCACCTTCTTGCCGTCCTTGTCAATGAGTTCCATCTCGATGGTGTGTTTGCCGCCGGTCCATCCGGTCAACCAGATAGGCTCCCACTTCTCAAGTGTCTTCTCCTCGCCGCCGTCAACAGAATACCTGACGCGATACTCTCCGCCGTCGCCGACCAGCTTGGCGTTCTTGAGCCAGAAATCAATCATGACGGCGTTCGTGTCATCGCCCTTATACTCGCCCTTCGGACGGCTGTAAGTCAGCAGCGGCTTCTTCGGGTCAACGTCGCCAGCGTTGCTCGCGGCCATGTCTTTGCCTTCGCGCGGCGCGGCGTTGGCGTTAGCGTTGGCCGTGCTGCTGGCCGTGTTGGCGTTCTTGTTCGCCGTGGTGTTCTTGTTGTCGGCCATGACCTGCCCGCTATTGGTCGTCGTAGGCTTGGAAGCATCGCCGCCGCCCTTGACGTTGAACGTGACCATCTGGAACGCGCCGTCGTTCTTATAGCTCTCGTGCCAGGGACGCGAAGGAAAGGCGCGCAGTGTGTGCTTGCCCTCGGTCACGTTGCGCAATTCAAAAGGCTGGCTGAGGTCGTAGTAAGCCTCGTAAGGTTGGTTATCGAGGATGACGTGAATGTGATTGCCCATGCCGGTCGCGGGGTCTTTCAGGGGCTTGTAGCCCTTGAGGTCGCCCGTCAGATTCAACTTGACCGCGACGGTCGAACCCATCACGCTCGCGCCATCGCGCGGCGAGACGAATTGCAACAAGGGCTTGGCCTGATCCTGCTCTCCGCGCCCCGCCATCATGTCGCTAATCTTCTGCGGTCGTCCGGTCGTCGTCAGGTTCTGCACGGCTGGCGAAGGCGAAGCGGTCGCGGCGGCAGGCGTCGCGGCGGTGTTCGTCACAGCCGTATTGGAATTCGCGTTGTCGCCCGCCGCGCAACCCGCCAGCGAGCAGGCGACCGCCACACACAACACAGACAGACGTATTCTTAAGCTCATGTTTCCTCCCAAAAGTTTGATGATAACTTGACGGAGAGAATAACACAGGCTCTAGGCTGAGCGCAGGCGTTGATCGGCGGCGTTCCAGTCTATGTTGGAGAAGAAGGCTTCGATGTACTTGGGTCTCTCGGCTGGCTTGTAGTCCAGGAGGAAGGCGTGCTCCCACACGTCCATCACGAGCACCGGGTTGAAGCCCGCGACGTTGCCCGTCTCGTGCAGCGTAATCCAGTGGTTGGACAAACGACCGTTAGCAGGGTTCTCATAACAGATGGCCCAACCGACGCCGCGCATCTTTCCGATGCCGACGAAGTCAGCCTTCCAGATGTCGTAACTGCCGAAGGATGCTTCCGTCGCTTTGAAGAAGCGAGAGGCGCGGTCGGGGTCGCCCGTGCCGTGCTGTTTCATATTGCCGAAGTAGTATTCGTGCAGGACCATGCCGTTGTACTCGAAGCCGAGGCGGCGCGTCAGTTCCGAATAGGCGGGCATCTCTTCCTGGTCCACTTTTCCGTCTTTGATAAATTCCGTAATCCTCTCCGAGAGATTGTTGGTCTCCTTGACGTAGCCTTCGTAAAGTTTGAAATGCATCTCAAGGGTTTTATCCGAGATGCCGTTGAGGCCGCTCAGGTTGAACTGCTTGGCCTGGTATGAATCGTTGACGCTCATCTTTCCTACCTCCTCTAATAATCGCAAGACGCGCTTTCAATATTGCGCGCCGTTTGTAACGAATCCAAATGTAGACTCTGAGGCTTTAGTGTAACAGAAAAAAGAGGCCGCGAAGGCCGCCGCCGGGGCATCACAAGATGCGTCACTCCGGGCGTGCCCTCGCGGCTCACAGATTTTCGACCGCGCGTTCTTTCCAGTCTACTTCCCGAAGATAATCCAATCGCCGTGCGAAGTGCCCATGAAGAAGAGCATGGGGATGGAGAGCCAGGCGTTGGTGCGCGAGGCCAGGAAGGCTTTGCGCGCGAGTTCGGGCGCGGCGGCTGTGCCCGCCTGCGTGGCCGCGATGATGCGTTTCTGCGCGGGCCAGATGATGCCCCACACGTTGAGCAGCATGATGATGCCCATGCCGCCGCCGACCGCGATGGAGAGCGACTTGTTGCCCAGATAGTGACCTCTGATGTCGCTCGCGTTGCCCAGAACGTAGAGGATGACCAGCATCATCAAGATCATGAGCACGGCGATGGCGACGGCGAGCACGCGCCCATCCTTCGTCAACGCGGGCACTTGATAGAGCGCGTAGAGGATGGCGTAGGTAACGAGCACGATGACGAGCCAGATTAAAAGTTGAAGCCACGGGTTGAGGCCCGCGCCGCGCGCCTCGCTCGATAGAATGTACATCGCGTAGTAGGTCAGACCGGCCAGCACCGTGACGACCGCGCCCCAGCGAAACCACCAGAGCGTGCGCGTCAAGAGTTCCGGGTTGACGGCCTTCTTGGTCGGCGCGTCGAGCGTCTTCTGGAAGGGAACGTTGATGAGATTGAAGAAGTAGAGCAGCCCGATCCAGGTGATGCCTGCGGCGAAGTGGAACCAGCGCACGATGATTCTCACGAGAGATTGTGCGTCCGGCGTGTGAAAAATACTGCCATCCTGAAACATGCCAAGACCGACGGGGAGATGCACGGTTGACTCTATTAACATATATCCTCCGAAATGTTTGTTGGTCAGTGAAACTCTACTACTGCCCTTCACATGGCTGCGGCGCACGCCAATTGGTCCAGCAACGGCCCACCCTTGCTCGGCCCGCACCCTCTCACACATGTTGTCACTTAGTACGCGCGCAGATTAGCACCACACACTTTGCTATGCAATAACTGATGGAGCATGAGATTCACCACCGCAGACACAGAGCACACGGAGGAGGCACAGAGCGGATTAAATAACTCTGTGC
>JAXDFO010000154.1:0-11229 GCA_034665545.1 Blastocatellia bacterium | reverse complement strand
AGACTTGTGACTCAAGACTCATGACACTTGCCTCTTTAGCTGACGGAACTTTCCCTCTACGGCCATCGTAATGCTCGCTTGGCGGGGATTTTTCTATCCTGGCCGAGACGCTCATGAGCAGTTGAGACGGGACGAGACCGTGGAGAGGCTTGTGGTGGGGGCTGCAAAAGCTTTGGTTGCGGGCGATGGAGCCGAATTAGTCAGGAGATGTCGCGCTGGCGATGGCGCGGCGTGGGAGGAGATTGTTTCCTCTTACACACGCCGCATTTATAATCTAGCGTATCGCTTCACCTCCAGGGCGGACGCCGCAGAGGATTTGACGCAGGAAGTCTTTATCCGCGTCTATCGTTCTTTGGAACAGTATGACCCGAAGCAGGGCGACTTGCAGAACTGGCTCATGCGTCTCGCGCGTAACCTCATCATAGACGATTATCGTCGCAGGCAACGCGCGCCGCAGGACACCCTGGCCGACGACCTTGAGGACCACACATATCATCTGCGTTCCTCAGGCAACTCCGTACAGAACGAGATGGAGCGGCGCGAACTCGGCGCGCAGGTCCAGGCCGCCATTGACAAGCTCTCGCCGGACCTTCGCACCTGCGTCATCCTGCGCGACATAGAAGAGTTGAGCTATCAGGAGATAGTGGACCTCTTGGAGATACCGGAGGGAACGGTTAAATCACGCATCAATCGCGGTCGCATCGAACTGGCGAAGATACTGAGACGCATGCGCGTGGTGGCGATGAGCAGCGTGTGAGGGAAGACAAGGGGATAAGTAAAAAGGCAAAAGCTAAAAGGGAGACGGTCTATGAAGATGAGGATGAAGGATTTGCTTTTTACTTTTAGAATTATCATGTGGGGAAGAAGAGAGTAATCGTGATGCTGTGTGCAGATTTTGAAGATCGTTTGACTGATTATCTGGAGGGCGCGCTTGACGCCGAGAGCCATCGCGCGTTCGCGCAGCACGCCCTGCGCTGCCCCATCTGTCACGAGCTTTTAAGCGAAGTCAAGAACAGTTTGGAGATGTGCCGCACGGCGGAAGTTCCCCCTCCGCCCGTCGCACTCGAAGCGCGTATCCTGAGCCAGACCATGCCCGAAGCGGCGATGACCTGCGAAGAGTTTGAAGAATACCTGACCGATTACCTGGACGGATTTTTGCCCGCTCCTCTTTATCATCGTTGGGAGCGTCACGCCGCGTTCTGCGAGAGTTGCACGGAATTGCCCGGACAGGTCGTGCGCTCCATCGGCGCGTGTTACACGTACATCAGCGAAGAGCGGCCCGTGCCCTTTGGCCTGCACGAGAGAATCTTGCAGGCGACGCTCGGCACGACCTCAGCCGAAGAGGTCCGCGCGCCCTTCGCGGCTCGCCTCGCGGCCCGTTTGAGAGAGTGGCTGGACCCGCTCGTCTCTCCGCAGTTCGCAACCGTGGCGACGATGCTTCTCGTCGCCGTCCTGGTCCTGACGAGCACGGTCTCAGCGGACGGTTCTATAAGCGGCATGTATCGAGCGAGCGTCAAACTGGCCGAGCAGACCTATGCGCAGGGCACGAACCGCGCCGTCAAGGGCGCGAGCATCCCCGGCGATTTCAAGCAGATTGCGGACGGCATCACGGCGGTCTTCATGGACAAGGAAGAGACCAAAGATGCGAGCGGCGGCGGCCAGGAGCAAAAGAGCGGCGATGCCGGAAAGACGCAGGAGCAGCCGCCACAGCAGAAGCATTAAGTTAAGGGAATCAAGAGCAAGTTAAATGAATTGCGCTTACCATCCAAGAAATCCTGCGGCGGTCCAATGTAATCGTTGCGCGCGCGCCCTCTGCCCCGCGTGCGACCATCGCATACGCGGTTTCCCTTTCTGCCAGGATTGCATCGTGGCGGGCGTGCAGATGTTGCAACAGCAATCGCGCACGGAAGTCTCGCCCGTCGTGCGGCGCAAAAGCTCGCCCGCCGTCGCAACTTTATTATCGCTGGTGTGTCCGGGTCTCGGCGCGGCCTACAACGGGCAGACCTCGAAAGCCCTCGTCCACTTTGCCATCTTCGCCAGCTTTTTTCAGATGGCTATCGTGACCGACGGCAGCATGCCTTTCTTCATCTTCGGCTTTATAGGGACATGGTTATACGCAGCCGTTGACGCTTGCCGGACTTCTCAACTGATGCGTTCGGGTCTCGCGCCCGAAGCGGTTGAGGACGCCATCGCGCGCAGGCTTTACGGCAACCCCCTGGCCTGGAGCGTGACGCTCATCGTCCTCGGCACGCTCTTTCTATTGCACACGCTGCTCGGCATTCAACTCCCCGTGCGACAGTTTCTCCCTGTCGCGCTCGTCGCGCTCGGCGGGTACATGCTCTACGACTACATCACCCGCCGCTTGAAGGGCGAGCGCGGGATGCCCGCCTTCGATGCGAGACAGCCGCCGCCGTCCGTCGTCAGCGCGCCGTTGGACTCTCCAGCATTTCGCACGGGCGAACTCGTCACGCAAGTGACTGCGCGCGACGGCGGAAGATGAAAGAGGATGAATGTTTGATGGGCCAATTATGTGTAGAGATGAATTTACATCGCCGCATGATTCAACATTCAAACGTTTCTTTGTTATAGTGGCTGTTGAGGCGGAAGGAGAACGCGCCGCGCGGGTTGTTCGCTTGAATTGATTTCGCGAAGCGTCTCCTCTGTAGCTCAAGGTAATCTGTAGTAGGGGTCATACATAATGTTAGCTTTACTAAAAATTGCATCTCGCTGGGGCGGCATCCTAACGCTCATCGTCCTTCTTATCGCGCTGGTTCGCCAGCTTATCTCTCTCGTTACTTTCTTTCTCTTCGCTCTCAAAATCGGAGTCGTCGTCGTCTTCGTCCTTCTCATGCTCTTGATTGTGGTCCTAATCTTCCGCAGTCGCGGCCAACGCCGCCGCGAAGAGGCCGAAGGAATATAAGAGCAAGTCGGAAGCCGTTGCGATGAATGATGAGAGATGAGCTATTCAACGGTTGAATAGTTTTTCTCTTATCCTTCATCCGTCCAGCTTCCGACTTGCGCTTTTCCTTCTCCTGGGGATTTGCAATCTCGCCCGCCGTGTGATAGTTTGCGCTTCCTTTAGCAGTCGGGTTGGTTTTCGTTGGGTTCTAAAACAAACCTCGTGGGGCAAACCAAAAGGCTGCAATCTTCGGGCAGGTTCTTAAATTAAGACCTCGTAAATATTAGTCCGCACCAGTCGCCCTCGTCCGGCAGACTGTGCACTTCCGCCCTCGTCTGCGCATTGTTCATCCCTGCTGAAGGGTTTTTAAATGCGCCGCCGGGATGCAAAAAGGAGCACACTGATGAAGGCCAGAGACGACCGTTTCTATGCTTTTATAGTTGACCATACTTCGCGTCCACGTTCACAGATTCGCCGCATTTGCGTGCACAAGCGCTGGCTCAAAGTCTTCGCCGCAGTGGCCGTGGCTTTCGTGTGCGCCGCGCTCTACGGTTTCTACGGCCTGACGCAGCAGGCCATGCACCTGCGCATCGAACGCGAAAACGAACTGCTGCGCGCCGAAAACGAAAAGCAGCGCATGCAATTGAACAATCTCAATCATCGCGTCGAAGCCGTCGAAGACGCTTCGCGTCGCCTGGCGGAGATGTCCGGCGTCTCGCATGACGGGCAGGCAGACTTGCACGGGGCGGGCGGTCCCGCGCTTCCCATGAATGCGGAGGGCGCGGCCCTCGTCGAAGCCAAAGCCATCCACGTCGAACAGGACTTGCGCGTTTACGAAGCGGCCCTCAGAGAGCGCGCCGTGACGCCCTCCATCTGGCCCGTCACGGGTAACTTGACGGACGGCTTCGGCGGTCGTCGTAATCCCTTCGGCGGCTCTTCCACAGAATTCCACGCGGGCCAGGACATCGCCACGCTCTGGGGCACGCCCGTCGTCGCCACCGCCAACGGCACTATCTCTTTCGCCGGAACACAGAGCGGTTACGGCAACGTCGTCATCATAGACCACGGCATCGGCTTGACCACACGCTACGGTCATCTCTCGCATATAGAAGTCGCCGTCGGACAGACAATCTCGCGCGGCGAAGTGCTGGGCCGCGTCGGCTCCACAGGCCGCTCCACAGGCCCACATCTTCATTACGAAGTACGCATCAACGACGACCCCGTTGACCCTCTGGGATACCTCCCCCCTATGCAGACGGAAGAACAGTGAGCAGTAGTCAGTGAGCAGTAAGAGATAAGCAGTGAGCAGTGGACAGCAAGCTTTGACCATGAACCAGTTTTTTTCTTTTACTGCTCACTGTCCACTGCTCACCTTTTTTGTCCGGCCTCTGTTAATATTCTTTCCGAACAATTTTCAACTCAACATCAAAGGAAGATTTATCAAGATGTCATCCAGAATGTGTTCGCGTGCGGCGGCGCTTGCGCTCGCCCTTCTTGTTACTCTGACGTTCATTCCGGTGCGCGTTCACGGCGATGAAGGCATGTACTTGCCGGACGCCATCGCGGGGCTTTCCGCGAGCAAGTTGGCCGGGCGCGGCCTCAAGATTCCCATCACTGACATTTACAACCCCAACGGCGTGAGCATCAAGGATGCGATTGTCATCGTCGGCGGGGGAACAGGCGAGTTCGTTTCGCCCGAAGGCTTGCTGCTGACGAATCATCACGTCGCCTTCGACGCGCTCGTCTCCGCTTCCGACCAGACGAAGGATTATGGCATCAACGGTTATCTGGCCCACTCGCGCGCGGAAGAACTGCCCGCCAAAGACTACACGGTTCAGTTGACCGAGAACATCAAGGACGTGACCAGCGATGTCCTCGGCGGCGTCAGCGATACTCTCTCTGCGGTCGAGCGCAACGCTGCCATTCAGGCTAAGGTCCGCGCGCTCGAAACTGCCGGAGCGCATGAGGCTGACGGCACGAGCGTGCGCATCCTGCCTATGAACGAGGGTCTCTCTTATTACCAGTTCACGTATCTGACCTTGCGCGATGTCCGCATCGTTTACGCGCCGCCCAAAGCCATAGGCTTCTTCGGCGGCGACCCGGACAACTTCGAGTGGCCCAGGCATTGCGGCGATTTCACCTTCATGCGCGTCTATGTTGGACCAGACGGCAAGCCCGCCGACTACAACGCCAACAACGTGCCCTTCAAGCCGAAAAAGTTTCTGCCCCTCTCTATGGGCGGCGTCAAAGAGGGCGACTTCATGATGGTCATGGGCTATCCGGGTTCCACGCGCAGATACCGCGAGAGCTATTCTGTCGCGTACAACCAGGACGTGGTCCTGCCGTTCCAGATTGACATCTTCACGCACCAGATTGACGCTCTCAAAAACGCTGGCAAGAACGACCCCGCGCTCCGCGTCAAGCTGCAAAGCGCCATCTTCGGCCTCAGCAACGCGCTCAAAGATTTTGAAGGCTCCGTGCTGGCGATGCGCCGCGCCAACATCGTCGAGAAGAAGCGCGCGGATGAAGCGGCCTTCACGACCTGGGTCAACGCGGACCCCGCGCGCAAGGCCAGGTACGGCGATGTCCTCCCGACTCTCGCCAGGACTTATCAAGACCTTCTGACGACGGCCCAACGCGACCTGCTCGTCGCGCAATTGGTCCAGGCAAGCGACCTCGTCGGCATCGCCTCGCTCGCGCAACAGATAGCCGCCGAGAAGGAGAAGCCGCAGGCCGAGCGTAATCCTAATCTGCTCGCGGCGACGCAACGCATCCGACCGCGCATCGCGCCCGCGCTCGCAGAGCGTAACCCGACCGTCGAGCGAGAGATGCTCGTTTACTTGCTCGAAAAGGCGGACGAGTTGCCCGCAGGTCAAAAGATTGAATCGCTGGAAAAACGCTTCGGTAATCTTCAGGGCGAAGCCAGGCGGCGGGCCGAAGAGGATTTCGCGCGCGCTGTGGTTGATAGCAAACGTTTCGGCACTGCCGACGCGCTCTCCGGTCTCTTCGATCTTTCAGTCGCGCAGATGCGCGAGCTTCACGAGCCGCTCATAGACTTCTCGACGGAGATGAGCCAACTCGCCAGTCAGGGACAGGCGAGCACGCAAGTCTTCAACGCGACGGTCGCGCGCTGGCGTCCGCGTCTCGTCGCGGGCATGAGCGAGATGCGCAATGTGAAGGCGTACCCGGACGCCAACCGCACTTTGCGTTTCACCTACGGCGAGGTCAAGGGCTATGTCCCGCGTGAGGCCATCACCTACACGCCCTTCACGTCGCTCTCCGGCGTCATCGAAAAGGACACGGGCCGCGAGCCTTTCAACGTCCCCGAAAAATTGAAGCAACTTTTCAAGGCCCATGATTTTGGTCCATACGCGACTCCCGACGGCGCGAACGTTCCGGTAGATTTTCTCTCAACCACGGACATCATCGGCGGCAACTCCGGCAGCCCGATTATGAACGGGCGCGGCGAGCAGGTCGGCATCATCTTCGACGGCAACTACGAAGGTCTCGGCAACGATTTCTTCTATAACCCGGAGAAGGGCCGCGCCATCTCCGTTGACATTCGCTACGTGCTCTTCCTGGCGGACAAGTTCGGAGACGCCGGTTACATCCTCAAGGAATTGGACCTGCGCAATGCGTCCGCCGCGATGCGCGCGCGTGCCGCCGGAAGGAAGTAAACCGCAAGCGTGCATTACTGGACCAGAAACGTGAAAATGGAAGAGCCGCTTGATTCATCGTTTCTGGTCCAATGGCCCGCGCCAGATGAAAGGCGCGCTGGAGCGAATTCTGTTTTTTTGATGTTTTTTCGCTTGACAGGTTCGCGGGCTTTCATTTAGTATGCGCCGTCCGTTCAACGCAAGGGTAGTCCTTCAACTCCCTCCGCATGACTTAGTTTGCAAGCGTTACCTGAAATGAGTTACAGAAAGTTTTCCCCGTCCGCCTGTGTGTAGTGATGTCGCCTCTGTTGCGTCATCATTGCGCACAGTTTTTTGTTGGTTGTGAAGTCTCATGGGAGCGCCCCAATTCAAAAAGCGCATCCGGCTCACAAGCATTAACTTCAGTCGGCAACGAAGTCGCGTCGAAGCGGCTTTCAAGCCAGTTTTACCGAATCGTAGGAGGATTCGTTCGTTATGTCTAGAATAACCGGCAAGGTCAAGTGGTTTAACAACTCGAAGGGTTATGGTTTCATCGAGCAGCCAGGCTCTTCGGACATCTTCGTTCACTACAGCGCCATTCAGGGCGACGGCTTCAAGACCCTCGAAGAGGGACAGGAAGTCGAGTTCGAGGTCACGCAGGGTCCGAAAGGCCCACAGGCCGAGAAAGTGACCAAGATGTAATCTCCCCAGGGCTTGCGCATCAGCAAAGCCACTGACCGCTTCCGGTCTTGTGCCCGCGAAGCGCTACTCAACATAGAAGGCGACCTCTTCAACTACTGAAGCAGGTCGCCTTCGTGTTTAAGTACTAAGCTGGAACGATGAGGGATGAATGATGAGAGATGAGCTATTCAACGTTGAATAGTTGAATAGCTCATCTCTCATCATTCATCATTCGGACTTCACCCTTGCTCTTCATCCGCTTTGGCTTTGAAGCTGACGCGGCCTTCTTCTACGGAGATGGAGAAGCGGACTTTCTCGCAGCCCAGATGCTCTTTCAGCTTATCCGTCTTGGTGGCGATGAGGTGATGAAAGCGTGGGAAGGAGAAGTCTTCGGTCGGCTCGCCGCATCTCCTCTTCGCTTCGACGAGAGCCTCGTATATCTCTTTGACGGTTGAGACATCACGGTGCGCGTCGTCGCAGACGAAGACGGCGTGCGCTTGCGCTTTTCCTCTCTCCGCTTGTAAGGCAAGGCGTGCGGCGGCGGCCTGGTCGCGTCCCTCTTCACGCCCCTGCATCAACCTGCGCCACAGTTCGCGGAAAGAGTTGTAGCGCGTGGCGAGCGTGTTGTAGTGATAACGTTGCGCGAAGTTGAGCGTGCGGTCATCGCCGATGCGCTTGATCATCGTCTCGACGCGATTGCGCAAATCATAAGGCGGTCGCTTGGCTCCGCCGTTGAAATAAATATCGAACTCGATCTTGAGCTTGCGTATGTCGTCTTCGAGCCGCAGCAGTTGCTCTTCAATCGTCGGCGGGACTTCGCCCGTCGGGTTGTATTTCGACTTTAAATGTTTCTGCTCCTGGTGCTGCTGTCTGGCGCGGATGAGCTTATTATCGCGGATTGGCACTTTGGGTTGTTCTCCTTAATTGAGAGGCGGCGCGGGCTGGGGCGGGGCGGCTTCAAGCCTCACTTTCGAGTCTAGGCGTTTTGAAACCGCGCTGTCAACGATGATTTTCAAACTCGCACGGAAAAATTATATGCTACCTTAAAGCAAGACCACCCGTTGCGACGGTCACATATCTTATGACGGACGAAGACACAACACGGATGCCAGCCGCCCTGCGCGCCCTGCCGTCAGTTGACGCGCTCCTGCGAACGGAGACGGCGCGCGATGCCAGAGAGAAAATCGGCGCGCGGCGGTTATCACAACTCGCGCGCACGGTCACGGAAGAGTTGCGCGCGGAGATTCAGAACGCTCATCCGGTGACTGGACCAGTAAACGGTGAACACTCGCGCGCCGCTTTGCTGGAAGAGGCCGCGCGCAGGCTCGCTCAAGCCTGCCAGCTTGAAGCCCAAGCGTCATTACGGCGCGTGATTAACGCAAGCGGAGTCATCCTGCATACGAACTTGGGGCGCGCGCCTCTCTCGGAAGCTGCGCGTCGGGCCGTCTCGGAAGAGGCCGCTCGCTATTGCACGCTCGAATACGACGCGCACACTGGCGAGCGCGGGCGACGCGGCGCGGGCGTTAATCAACTGCTCGCAGAATTGACCGGAGCCGAAGACGCCCTCGTGGTCAACAACTGCGCCGCCGCCGCGCTGCTCATCCTCACCGCGTTGGCCCACACGGGCGAGACCATCGTCTCGCGCGGCGAGCTTGTAGAGATCGGCGGAGACTTTCGCGTGCCCGACGTGATGGCCCAATCCGGCACGCGCATGATTGAGGTCGGCACGACCAACCGCACGCGCCTCTCCGATTATGAGCGCGCCATCACGGCTGGGACGCGTCTTCTCATGCGCGTCCATCCTTCAAACTATCGCATCGTCGGATTTACCGCCGCGCCCTCGCTGCAAGAGTTGGCAAAGTTGGCTCAGGACGCGGGCCTTCCTCTTTATGAAGATGCGGGGTCGGGCGCGCTGCTGGACCTGCGCCCTTACGGACTCGCGGGCGAGCCTGTCATCCACGAATCCATAGAAGCCGGGGCGTCCCTCGTCTCCTTCAGTGGCGACAAACTGCTCGGCGCGGCCCAGGCCGGTCTCATAGTGGGCCGCAAAGAATTGGTCCAACAATTACGCAAGCATCCTCTCTATCGCGCCCTGCGCGCGGACAAGCTCGCGCTGGCCGCTCTCGAAGCCACGCTCCTGGCCTATCGTCACGGCGCGGCCCTCGCGGAAGTGCCAGCCCTGCGCATGCTCGCGCTCACGCCCGCCCTCATTGAAGAGCGCGCACGCAGATTTCTGGACCAATGGCGGGAACGCTCATCCAACGCCCCCCTGCGCTGCGAGATAGTCGAAGGAGAGTCCGCCGTCGGCGGAGGTTCCGCGCCGACTACGCACCCTCGCACGGCCCTCATCGCGTTGGCCCACCAAACGCTCTCGGCGGATAAGCTGGAAGAAGCCCTGCGCCTCTCATCGCCGCCCGTCATCGCACGCATCGCCGCCGACAAGGTTTTACTGGACCTGCGCACAGTCGCAGAAGACGAAGAACCCCAACTGCTCAACGCGCTTGTATCTCTCAGGTAGTGGCGCAGTTTAGTCTTGAGTGTCATGGAGCGTGAGATTCACCACAGAGGCACAGAGGACTCAGAGTTAGCACGGAGGTATTGAATCTTCTCTGTGCGTCCTCTGCGTCCTCTGTGTCTCTGTGGTAAACGCCCCTCGTGTCTTCACTCAGGGCCAATTAATCTATCATCCGATTCTTAACTCTTGTTTCCTTTGTCGCTTTCATTGTATAAAAGAGATGTGCCCGGGCGATTCAAGCCTGCCCTGTTTTTCCCACTTCAAATTTTCCGCTCGCTCTTTATTTCAAATTCATCTTGCAAGAGACAGTCATTCGTTCCAGATCATTAATCGCTTCACTCGTGCTGGCCTTGTGCGCGGGCCTGCTGGTGTGGGCTTTGTGGAGCGCGGGCCTGCTGGTTTCCGTGCAGGAGGCATTCTTGCTCGTGCCGCGCTCCGGCGCGAGCGAGTTGGTAACGCCGCAAAGCTGGCTCGCGGCGTTGTTGATTATCGCGGTCGGCACGGGCGCGGGCTTTGTCGTCGAACGCCTGGGCGCGCGTCGCGCTTCGCCCTTCATCGGCGGCGGGCTGCTCCTGCTCTCCGTGGCGAGCCTGCTCGTCTCAAAGCATTTGCTGATTGACATCGTCTTTGCGCCGATGGCGCTGGCCGCGAGCACGGCGGCGTGCCTGGTCCAATTACGCCGTCTCTGGTCCATTGAATTACTGCTCGCGCGCAGCGTCAGGCGCGCGGGCGCGCAGGTCCAGAAACTCGAAGGCGAGACGACGCGCGCGCGTCTCACGAGCGGGCTGAAGTTATTGGAAACCATGCTGCCGTTGGATGAGGCGGTGGTCTTTAAGTTTGACGAAGAGGGCGCGCTGGCGGTCGCGGCGCGATTGCGGTGGGCGGCGGGCGGCGCGACCGGCTCGCTGGAGGGCGACCGTAACTTCGCATGGCGCGCGGGACTGCGTCTCTGCGAGCGCGCCATCAAGACCGGCGAGATGACGCGCGCTGGCGAACGAGGGACGCGCGCACAGTCGTCCGCTTCGTCCGATGATGAGAGCTTCAGGTTGGCCCTGCCGCTACGTCATGACGAGCGCGCGGTGGGCGCGTTGCTCATGCGCCTGCGCGAAGAGTTGGATGAGGGCGACCGCGAATTTCTGTTGACCGTCGGCGCGCAGCTTGCGCGAGATTTACAACGCGAGTTGGCCCACAAACGACCGCTCAAGGATTCGCGTTTGAATTTCTTCTCTGCGCGAGAGGCGACGAACCATCTTGAAGCGGTGAGCATGATGAGCGGTCTGCTGGCGGAGCAAAGATGCAACGCGCGCGTGCTCAACGAAGCGAGGGACGGGCATGCTATCGCGTACCTGGATGGGACCATCGCTCACATCAATTCCCGCTTGCGCGAATCTATGGGCCTGACGGAGAGGGAGGCACGGCGTCTCAACCTCTTCACTTTACTGGACCATTTTCGCGGGGGCGTCTTTGATGAACCGGGCATCGCCGTCCGCAGGGTCTTG
>JAXDFO010000153.1:0-8673 GCA_034665545.1 Blastocatellia bacterium | reverse complement strand
GGAGCAGATGACACGCGCCCGCCCGGACCTCACGACAGGCGAACTCAAGCTGCGCACGGAAGATTGAGACGATGAAAACAGCAGCAGCAGGCGCGCGCGCTGTCGAAGCTTCAAGCCGCTTGAAAGGCAGGCTCGCACGCAACCTGCTGCTCTGGTCCCTCTTCTTCCTCATCTGCCTGAGTCTCGGCTATCCTTCGCTGAGGCGTTACAACCCGCGCACGACGGAGGGACTCACCGACACGCTCATCTATTACCAGATGATAGCGGGCGAAAGTTCTGGCCGCGCGAGGGCGGACATTTTTCGTTGCCGCGTGCTGGTCCCTTATGTGGCTAAACCCTTTTACAAATTCGCGCTCTCGCGTCCGCACACGAATGACCCGGCGGTCTTCGCGCTGCTCATCGCCAACGCGCTCTTCTGTGCGACGACCGCTCTGCTCTTAGTCAATGTCGGCTACACGGTCTCGCGCGACGCGGGCGTTTCGCTCCTGGCCGCGACGCTCTATCTCCTGAATTTCGACGTTCTCAACCTGCAACTCGCGGGCATCATAGACACAGGCGAATCCTGCGTCCTGCTCGCCCTTATCTGGACCTTGCTGACGGGAAGATGGAGACTGCTTCCACTGTGGGGAATTATTGGACCACTGGCGAAAGAGACCTTCGTGCCGTTCTCATGCGTGTTGCTGCTAATCTGGTGGTTCTCTGCGGAGCGAGGTGGGAAAGAAGGCCATCGTCGTCTGGGATGGATGATGGCGACGATTATCCTGAGCGTCATCACGCTCATCATGACGCGCATCGTGTTGATAGGTTATATCGTCTGGCCCTGGAACATCGCCGCGCAGATGGATTCGCAAGTCAACTACCTGTCATCCTTCTGGAGATGCATTTCGGACCACAATTTCTGGTACGTCTTCGGGTGGCTGCTCCCGCTCGGCGTCTGGCGACTGAAACAATTGCCGCGCGCGTGGGTGCTGGCCTCTGTGGGCATGGGCGTGACCGCGCTTCTCTTCGGCACATACAGCGACATGGGTGGGACGGTCGCGCGTCCGCTCTTCAATACAGTGGGCCCACTGCTCAGCCTCTCCGTCGCGCTTCTGCTCGCAAGGTCTTTCGACGGCCTCGGCGATAAGGATTATCAACTCAAACTCAAGACCAAATAGAAGGAGATGAATTAATGAAAAGACCCTCACGCTTTAACCGCCTCGCGCTTTTGCTTTGCCTCCTGTTGCTTCCACTTATCAACGCGCACGCGCAGAAAGATGACCCGCCGAAAATAGAAATCGGCGGACAGTTCTCCTCGCTCGGCATTCGCCCGCCGAATCTCTTCGAGGGGCTGTTCGAGAGCGCGACGAATATTCCGTCGCAGGTGGAGCCGGGATTCGGCGGCAGGTTCACTTACAACCTCAACAGCCATTTCGCGCTGGAGGCCGAAGGCAACTTTTTCCCGCATAGAAACTCTACCGATTTCGGCACGGGCGGGCGCGTCCTTCAAGGTCAGTTTGGCGTTAAGGCGGGCCAACGTTTTAAGAGGTTCGGCGTCTTCGGCAAGGTGCGTCCGGGCTTCGTCAGTTTCAGCGAGACGGAGACGGAGGTGGGGCGGCAAACGTTTGGCACGGGCGCTCAACAATTCACTTTCCCTATCTTCGAGCCGCGCCGGAAAACATATTTAGCGACTGACGTGGGCGGCGTCTTAGAGTTCTATCCGTCGCGCCGCATCGTCACGCGCATAGATGCGGGCGATACTATTATTCGCTACCACAACATACACTTGCCCTTCTTTTCCCCCGCCCAGTCGCCACCCCTTACCGCGAGCAGCACGACGCATAACCTTCAACTGAGCGCGGGCGTCGGCTTTCGCTTTCTTGGACCAGCCTCAAGCGATGATGATGATAAGAGTGATGCTAACTCAGCCGAGCACGCGCCGAAGTTTGAGTTGGGCGCGCAGTTCACATCATTGACTTTCCGCACGACCTTTTTCAGGGAGAACTTTATGTTCAACACAATCTCTCCCCTCAGAAACACGTCCACTGAATTGGGCCTGGGCGGTAGATTCTCTGTCAATCTCAATGACCATCTCGCGCTCGAAGCCGAAGTGAATTTCTTTCCGCGCAAGGCAGCTTTTAGAGAGGCCGGGTTCAGGGGCGACGGCAGAATCTTGCAGGGTCAGTTCGGCGTCAAGGCGGGCAAGCGTTTTGAGAAGTTCGGCATCTTCGGCAAGGCGCGTCCGGGCTTCGTCAGCTACGAGACGATGACGGAATTTTTAGGCTTCAACCCGAACTTTAACCCTTTCGGTACGAGCAGCCCTTTAATACTTCGCACCGGGAGGAAGACTTACTTCTCGACTGACCTCGGAGGAGTCTTTGAATTCTACCCGTCGCGGCGCATCCTGACGCGGTTCGACGCGGGCGACACGCTCATTCATTATGGCGCGCAGACGCTTCCCTCTTTGCTGCGTCCGTTCACCGAGACGATGCGGATACCGCCGGAGCTTAGTTATAACTTGCAGTTCAGCGCGGGCGTTGGTTTTCGTTTTTAAGCGTGCGTCTCTTTCATCAGTTCGATGAAGCGGCGGAAGTGATGCGCGGCGTCGTGCGGGCCGGGCGCGGCCTCCGGGTGATACTGCACGGAGAAGATTGGCAGCGAGCGATGACGCATGCCTTCCACGCAGTTGTCGTTAAGGTTGATGTGCGTGACCTGGACCTCCGGCGGCAGGCTCTCTGCCATCACCGCGAAGCCGTGGTTGTGCGAAGTAATCTCGACCGACTGCGTCTGTAAATCCTTGACCGGCTGGTTGCCGCCGCGATGCCCGAAGGCCAGCTTGTAGGTCTGACCTCCGAAGGCGCGTCCGAGCAGTTGATGACCGAAGCAGATGCCGAACGTGGGCACGCCAGCCAACGCGACCTTCTTCACCTCTTCAACCACCTTCGTCATAGAGGCAGGGTCGCCCGGTCCATTCGAGAGATAGATGCCGTCGGGTTTGAGCGCGAGCACTTCCGAGGCGGGAGTCGCGGCGGGCACGACCGTGATGCGGCAATTCATGTGGGCCAACTCGCGCAATGAATTCAGCTTGACGCCGAAATCATAACAGACGACGTGGAAACGTTCTTCGCCCTCTGCGGCGACTTCGTATGCGCGCTCGCAAGTGACCACGCTCGCCAGTTCCCTGTTCTCCATCGCGGGCGAGCGACGCGCCTTCTCAATCAAGCTCTCTTCATCAAGGTCAACGGTCGAGAGGCACGCGCGCATGGCTCCCTTGTCGCGTATGTGACGGACGAGCGAGCGCGTGTCTATGTGGTCAATAGCGACTATCTTCCATCTCTTGAGATAAGCATTGAGCGTCTCTTCCGAACGCCAGTTGGAAGCCGTCCGGCTCGCCTCGCGCACGACGAAGCCCTCTACCCACGGGCGAGACGATTCGGCATCCGCGTCGTTGACCCCGTAATTCCCTATCAGTGGATACGTCATGCACACAATCTGTCCCGCATAGGACGGGTCCGTGAGCACTTCCTGATAACCCGACATCGAAGTGTTGAAGACCATCTCGCCGCACACTTCACCATCCGCGCCCCATGAACGACCGCGAAACGCCCGACCATCCTCTAAGGCCAGCAACGCAGAGTTTGAATTTTTCATAGCCATCTTAAATCAGCGATGAATGACGAGCGATATGCTAAAGACGAATAGCTTTTCTCTCATCACACATCAGCCGTCGCTCATCACTGTCTTGAGAAACTGTCGGGCCTCGTTAAGCCATCGTTTCTCTGTTCGATACTTGTAGGCGGGCGCGGTCTTGACCGCTTCGATACAGGCTTGCATCGCGCTCGCGGCCTCGCGCCGGTGGCCGAGTCCGGCGTGCGCGCGTCCCATCAGGTAGAGACCTTCCGGGTCCGATTGACGATTTTCCAGAAAGCGTTCGAGAGCATCGCGCGCGTTCTCGAACTGTCCGGCGGCGATGTAGGTCGCGCCGACCTCGCGCCAGATTTCGTGCAGCGAGTGGGCCTGGTTGCGCGAGACGACCTGCTCGAAATGCGCGATGGCGTCCGTCAGTCTTCCCTGCGAGCGAGCGATGCGGCCCAACTGGTAATGCGCGTCCACCTCGTCCGGGTCTATCTCGATGGCGCGTTCAAAGCGCGCGCGTGCCTGGTCCAATTCGTTGCGCTGCTGGTATATGAGGCCCAGGTTGTAATGTGCCGAAGCGTCCGCCGGATTGAGCGTCGCCGCTTCCAGGTTCTGCTTAAAGGCGGCGCGTGCGCGATGCGCGCGCGTGACTTCGCCCATGTAACCGCGCAGCAGGAAAAAGAGTATCAAGAGCCAGAAGGGCGACGCCAGCACCGTGCTGAAGAGCAGAGTCCAGACGGGCGAACTGATGAACATGACGATGATGCTGACCAACATCGCGGCCAGCGCGCGCCACACCGACAGGCGAAAGACTTCGCGGATGGCAATCACGGTCCACACGACCAGCAGTATTAACTTGAAAGTGCGAAACAGGTTCTGCGCGTGAAAGCGCGGATCGGATAATTGCCGGGCCAGTTGGGCCTGAACATCGGGCGGCAGTTTCAACCATTGCTGGACCTGCGCGCTGGCCTCTATCTGGCTGGCAACGTAAGCATCCTGCAAGCCGCTCACATGCGCTAGATAAGAGAGGACTATCGAGGAAAGATTAGCGGCGGCGAGCGCGTAGAAGATGCTCGAAGCGAGCGTCGCGTATTCCTGTTGCAGGACCAGCCCGAAGCTGCCGCGCCGCTCGAAGAGGTTGGCGACCAGCGCCGTCACGGGAACGAAGATGATGGCGACGAGAAAGAGCGAGTTGATTGATTGAAAGAAAGTGGACGCCAGCGCGAAGGTGCCGCGCAGGCCCGTCGCGCCGCTCCGCGAGAGAAAGTAACTGGTCAGCACATAGCCTATCTGCGTTAGGAGCGCGAGCACAATCGCCGCTCCCAAAGGCGCACGGTCGCGCACTTCGCCGAGCGCGCGCCCCGGCGCATAAAACATCATCAGCAGAAGCCGTAGCCAGTCAAACATAAAAGCAGTGCGCGTTGGTCAGTGAACAGCCGTCACTGTTTACTGTTCCTCGTCATCATCGGGCGAGCCGGAGGCAGGCGTCGGGGAGTTGGGCCTGTAGGCGTTGCTCGGCGGAATCGCGCCGTAGTCCGGGTCGTGCGAGATGACGCTGACGGCGGCCAGCGGCCAGTAGCGAAAGAGCGCCTTGCCGTAAATATATTTTTCCGGGACCAGCCCCCAACTGCGCGAATCGTATGAATTGTCGCGGTTATCGCCCATCACGAAAAAGTAATGCTCTTTGATAAGGACGGGCTGCCTGCTCATGTGCGAGAGATTGAGGCGCGGGTCCAGGTAGCCTTCCGGCAACTCCGTGCCGTTGATGAAGACGCGGCCCTCGCGCACTTCTATGGTCTCGCCGGGCAATCCTAGCACGCGCTTGATATAACTTTTCGACGGGTCGTTGGGATACCAGAAGACGACGATGTCGCCGCGCGAGAGCTTCGGGACGCCGTAGTAGATGAGCTTGTTGACGAAAATTCTCTCGCCGTCGTGCAGGCGCGGCAACATCGAAGTGCCTTCGACCTTGACGGGCTGGACGATGAAGACGACGGCCAAGCCCGCTATCATCAGGGCGAAGATGAGGTCGCGCAAGAGCAGCCTCGTTTCGGCCCAGAAGGTGCTGCGCGCGGCCTCGCCCGGCCTTTGCACATCTATGTCTCTATCATCCTCGGCGGTGATGCCGCCAAAGGGCGGCGTGCGCTTCTGTTTGAATCCGAACATAGAATCAAGTTAGCCGCGCCCCCCGCGCTTTGTCAACGCAAGAAGCAAGCGCAAGCGCAAGTAGCGAGTCGGCAGCCGGAAGGATGAAAGAAATGCTATTCAGGATGAATATTTTTTCTCTCATCCTTCAGCCTTCCGACTTCCTACTTGCTCTTGTGGGCCAATGGAAGATAAAATTCATGTCTCCAGTGTAGATTCCGAAGATGGAGGCCGTGCATCGTGATTAAACTCGACATCGTGAACCGTGTGGCGGATCGGACGGGCGTTCCGAAGATGAAGGCCGAGCAGGCTGTGGACGCGCTCTTTCATTCGATGAAGGAGGCTCTGACACGCGGCGAGCGTATAGAACTGCGCGGGTTCGGAGTCTTCGTCGTCAAACCCAGAAAGCGCGGCGTGGGCCGTAACCCGCGCACGGGCGAAGAGGTCGCCATCCCCTCCGGCAAAACCATACGCTTTAAACCCGGCAAGGAATTACAGGCCCACGGCTTCGATGCGGAGGACGACGCAGAGCATGACGCTGGCGACTCCGACACCCCTCGCCTGCCGGATGCAGAATTTTAACTTCCAGAAGTCAGGAGCCAGGAGCCGGAAGCCGGAAGAAAAGCTAAGGAGCGGTTGCGATGCTTTCATGCTGGCTCCTGACTCCTGACTCCTGACTCCTGGCTCCCTGCCTTTCTTTATGTCCGAATCGGTCCAGGCCATCCCACCATTTGTTGACGCGCCCGCGCCTTATGCGCGAGGCCGCAGGGCTGCGCGTCCGACGGCGCGCGAGTGGGGGCGGCACACGACGCTCTTTCTCTTAACGGCGATGACGGCGACGCTGGCGGGCATCATGCTCGTTGGCCCGGAGCCTCCCGTCGGCGCGCTCGGCGTGCCGGAGCCTGCGGCGGCGATAGATTATCTGAGCTACATCCCGCACTACTATCTGGCGTTGACGGGCTTTTATATTCAACTGGCTTTCGCGCAGCCCGCGATGCTCGCGCAGGGAGCGACGTTCGCAGCCTCTCTACTAGCCATCCTGACCGCGCACGAGTCGGGCCACTACATAGCCTGCCGACGTTACGGCGTGGATGCGACGCTGCCCTTCTTCATCCCCGCGCCGCCGCTTTTCCTGGCCGGAACCTTCGGCGCATTCATCAAGATTAAATCGCCCATCCCCTCGCGCCGCGCGCTCTTCGACATAGGACTCGCGGGACCGCTCGCGGGCTTCATCGTGGCCGTGCCCATCGCGCTTGCGGGCGTGCTCACGCTGCAACCCGCGCCGTCCGCGCTACCAAGCGATTTCACAGTCGTCTTCAACGACCCACTACTCTTTCGCATCATCGCACGCCTGCTCGGAGTGCAACTGTTGGAAACCTCGCCGCCGAATCCCTTTTACATGGCGGCATGGATAGGCGTGCTGGTGACGAGTCTGAACCTCATGCCCGTGGGCCAACTCGACGGAGGACACGCGACCTACGCTCTCTTCGGAGCGCGCGCGCACGCATGGCTCGGACGCCTCGCCTTCGTCACGATGAGCGCGCTCGCCGTCCTCGGATGGATATGGCACGGCAGCCCAAGCGGTTTTCTCTACGCGGTGCTTCTAGCCGTCATGCTCCGCATGCGCCACCCGCAAACGGGAGAGCATGAACCGCTCGGAACCGCTCGCATCATCATCGCCATCGTCACGCTCTCGGTCTTCATACTCTCCTTCCTGCCCTTCCCGATTAAGATTACCTGAAGCCGTTGACAGGAAAACGAAAAGGGCGTTCAAGCTGATGAACGCCCTTCGTCTCTTTTATTGGCCCAATTAATTTGAGAGAGTTTTTCTCTTAATCTTAAGACAGCATCATGCGACCTCTGCGGCGGCTGGTAGCAATCCTTTAATCTCCCTCACCACGCGCGCCACCTCCTGCTGGTCTGCCAGCGCCATCATGAAAAATTTGTAGCCCTGATGAAAGCAGATGACGCCGTTGGCGAAGAGCCACACGCCGTCCAGGAACGGGTTGCCGCCGAGCAGCCAACTGATGGGCGCGCCCGTGATGCGCCCCGGTTGGAAAATCTGGGCCCACATCGCCGCGCCCGCCGCGCAACTGAACGCGCCCAGGAGCGGCGCGCCGACGTACCTGACGACCTTGCGTTCAAAGAGGGCGCGGTCGCGCTCGGCTTCGGCCACGCTTCCGGCGTTGATGAGTTGTTCCTGTCGTTTCAAGTAATCGTCAAACTTTTCGCTCGCCTTGCGCAGGCCGTAGACGGGCAGCGCGGAATGCGTGAACCAGTGCGGGTGCGAGCCTAAGAGGACGGCGTCTAGACCAGGGAAAGAGACTCCCATGTGAACGCCCGTAACGAGCGAAACTGTCACGAGCGCGGCCTTGCCCGGATTCTCTTTAATCCAACCTCCGGCCTTGAAGACGCCGGTCGTGGCGGCGGCGGAAAGTCGCGTCAGGCTCGCGCCGACTTCATAAAAGCGCGCGGCGCGTTCGTAGTAACCTTTGGCCGATTCAAAGACCTCGTTGGCCTTCTCGCCCGCGCTGCCCGTGACGTTGCGGAAAGCATCACCGGCCTCACGCGCGCGTCGTGCGGCATCCTCTGCGGCCTTGCGAGCGCGTTCCGTCACGTCAAAATCTTCATCGAGTCGTTCGGCCTGCTCGCGCACGCGGTCGGCTCCGCCGGAGATGGTTTCCGCGCCGAAGCGCGCCGCGTCCTGCGCCACCCGCGCGCTCTCTTCCACGCGGCTCTTAATGTCGTACTTCTCATCCAACTCTCGCGCCTTGCGCCGCGCCGCGCGCTGCCACTCGTCAAGCTTATTTCTATAATCAGACATCTCTTTACCTCTCAAAAGCAGAATCCGGGAGCCAGGAGTCAGGAGCCAGAAGGAGAAGCAGTCATCCGCTTTTCTTCTGGCTCCTGACT
>JAXDFO010000152.1:0-9933 GCA_034665545.1 Blastocatellia bacterium | reverse complement strand
CTCTTCGTACTTCTCAAACGGAATCTCGTTATAGCCGATGACTACGCAATCTAAATTTTCGTCGCACATATTTACCGCTCGCTGGAAAAACTTCGCGCGCCCCACTCTCTGGCTATTATCGCTAGAGGGTCTATGGCCCCGTAGGCTCTCTCGCCGTCGCCATTGGCAAGACAATGCTTCGCCAGAAGATGTATCTCCGAGCAGCCCGCGATGAAGGAGTCTACCTCGTAGCGTCTGAGCAGCGTTTCCAACAATGGCATCAACCGGCGCAGGTCCGGGTTCTGCTTAATCGGATAGATTAATTCACGATGTATACGGTCCTGGTCCGTATCGTCCGGCAGCACTATGTAAGGCGCGCACTGCTCCCACCGGCTATGACTTTGAAACAACTCAAGCCTGCGCGTGCCGTTTGAGCAGATTAACAAGCGCCTCTGCTTCTGCCCTGACAGGTTTGCGAAAATCACGTCGAGCAACGACAGGACGCGCGCCCTCAAAGCGAGCGGCACTCGCGGCAGAAGATAGTGAATCGTCATGCAGCAGATGACGAAGCTGGACGCGCCGCCTTGAGATAAATATTCGAGAGCGGCGGTCAATCGTTCGAGTAGAAGCTGGCTCTCACCCGCTAGAAAAGAGTCTGTTCTATCTGGAAAGGTCGGGTCCGAAGAGAGCAAGACGTGCGGCGCGTCCTGCTCTCGCCCGCCTAGATTGTATTCGTAAATCGTCTTCACAAATTCGGCAGAGGCGAGCGGGCCCATGCCTCCGACGATTCCCAGAATTTCCGGCTGCCTCTCACTCTTCATATGAGACTTTCACCACTTAGATAAAATTCAACGCGCGCTTATCTTCCGCCGCTCGCTCAGGCCGAGAGCGGCCAACCTTCGTAAAGGCATCTGGGAATTCGCAGCACGTCCCGCTCTACCAGCAGGTAGTTCTGCCTTTCCGAAACTATTCCTTCCGCACGACGCCGCTCGGACATTTTGTCCCGGTGATACTCAAGCATTTCCTGGTCCAATTGAAGATTGCCGGGCGAGAGAAAACGGACCGCTCCGTCCACATCCCGCGCCGTCATGACCGCGCCCAGGTTGTGCCTGCTCGGAGAAAAAGGAATGTCCAGAAAACCTTTGCGAAAGCCCTTGACGATGCCCGCCGAGATGCTGCCCTCGCCGCACAGCAGGATACTCTCAAGGAGAGCTTCGACCTCGCGCCGGATGATGGAACATTCGTCCGCGATACGTGCCTCGTCAATCTTCGGCTGCGTCGTCTCCGCCGCGCCGCTCATCGCCAGGCTGATGCCGCGCAAGTTATCCGCAAGAGTGGGAATGCCGGTCGCTTCGGCAGGAGTCTTGACGATCATGCGCGTCGCGCCGGAAAGCCTGGACGTGATGGCCGATTGATAAATCAACTCTTCCGCGCGTGATTGAGATTCAGGAAAGGCGGCCATGTACTGGTGAAAAACCGTATTGACCTGGACATCTTGATAACCCAGACGCGCGATAATCTCCTCCGGGAGACGGCGCAGCATACGCATCGCGGCCATGTCCTGCACGCGATTTCCCTGCTCCGCATACCCCAGGCTCAAACATTTGACGCCCTGCCGGATAGCCAGTATCGCTTCCAGAATATTGACGACGATGGCAAGCGATGGCGGAACCAGCGTCGCCGTCAGCGTGCCGAAGAATTCCCGGTCCAGTTTGATGCCGAACCGCTCATAGTAAAGACCCGTCAGGCGATCCACGTATTGCCAGACCCTGATGGCTTCGTCGAGCGGGTAGTCCTTATAGTAAGGGATGTTGTAACAGATGGCCCCGCCCTCGAACGAAGTGACGCCGCCCGCGTAAGAGATTTCCGCGAGCAGGCGCGGGTCGCGCGTGCTGTGCCGTGTTTGAAGCGGCACACGAACGTCTGTGATGATGCGACGAAGCCCCTTAACGCCATGATTGACGACGGGAAATCCGTTGAGCGTCGCGGCCCCCGTGAGCCTGCTTTCCCGAAGCGCTTCATCGGCCCCTGCGTAGTTATTATTTCGAGTCAGAGAATCTACCTGATACGAGAGCACGCGCACGCCTACGCTCTTGAAAGCCTTAAAGAGCGCCAGTTGTTTATTCAATAGCGGAACACCGGAGCGAGGTTGAATGAGCGCGGGAGATCGCCCTGCGTTGACCAGAGCTTGCGCCGCAGGGAAAGAGGGCTGCTGACGTAAGAACTCCGCATTCGCATGGAGGTCTCTCGCGCCCGAACCCGTCTTCCAGCTTTCGAGCACTTCAACGCGTTGTCGTTTGAAGAGATCAACCTCCAACGCATCATCCGTCACAGGCGTTGAGAGAGAGACCATCTCCGCCTCTAACCCGCTCTCCAATGACGGACGCTCAGGCACAGGCTCCGTGTTTTCCAGGTCACGTTCGAGCGTCTGCAAAACCATCGTGACATCCACGAACTTCACAAACACCTGATCGAAGCCCATCTCATAAAAATGTCTCTCGTACCCGCTCCCATCGCCTATGTGTAGATTGCCCCCCAGATACCACAGGGGTTGAGGAAAGCTCTGCTCTCTTCTCAGCTTTGGGAACTCTCGTAGGTAGTAGCGACCGTGCCCGTCCATGCTTGAGATCATGGCGACATTGACGAACCCGGCGATTTGAAAAAAGTCTTCGAGGCGGTTCTGCGTGCTCAGATAACGCACCCTGTAATTATGCGAGAGCAGGCTCCGGCGCAGGATGGACAGCCCTACGGAGTGAGAATCACCACCGATGCCGCCCAATAAGATGGTATGTCCGCGTTTCATTTAATTCTTCATAGAGAGGAGCGAGCGATTGTTGGACCAACAATTCATCCGGCGTCGGCGAAACTCCCCGCGAGACTAACTTCCGTTGCGGTCTTTCCGACCAAATAAAGTAAGAAACAGATGAGGATGGACCAGAATACTGCTTTATCTCTTTGCTGTCTAATTACAACGACGGAGGGTAGTGGGGTAAAAGTGTGTGGGCGATTTAGTTGGACTCATCCGGGTCGGCAAACAAAGCGTCTTGTGAGATTGTCGGCTCTTCATCCGGCGGCTCTATGTCGCAGAAGATGATTACAATATCCATGAGAGAACTCCCGACGATAAGATGGATTACTGGCGCAAATCATCTTATCGTCGGGAGTTCTCTCACTCTATATACTTATGTCGGACTGACGTTAGCGTAACGCTTAGCGCGCGGCTGATCCGCGCTGAGCCAACCATTGGCCCAGACCGTTACGTGGTGGGCTAGGTTGTTCAGTAGCATGACCATGTTCGCGCTCGAAAGGATTAAAGTGCGGGTCGCTTCAGGATTTCAGCCAGGGCTTGCAATCGGGCTGAGTCGGCTGCACTCTTCGCCAGGCCCGCGCTCTTCTCCAGCGACGGCGCGAGGCTCGCCAGTTTTCCAAGCTCTTTTCGATTACCCTCTGCACTTTTAATCGCCTGCCGCAGGGCTGCGATTTGGCTGGAAGGCAGGGCTTGCGAACGCTCCAACTGATCAACGTACGCCTTCGCCACGACTAACTGTCGGGGCCACTCAATTTTCTCCTGGTTCTGCACATTCAATTCGGCCACCCGAACCGCTTTCGCCGCATCAATCTCGTTCTGCGTAAGGTTTTGCGTCGGCGTTAGCTCAAAGATGTCCAGGCCGCGCGCTATCTCTGACGCGTAAATATGGCCGTTGTACCAGTAAGCGGACCAGTCGCCGCCGAGCACGAGCATCTTTGGATCTATCGCCCCACGGTCGAAATAGGCAATCTCAACCGGATGGTCCGCCTGCGTAAAGTCCATGATTGAGATGCCGCCTTGATACCAGGCTTGGACCTCTATGTCCCGACCGGGAACCGGAATGAGCGAGCCGTTGTGCGCAACACAGTTCTCGCTGTCACCCTGCGCAGACGGCAGTTTGTAGTAGCTAGCGAAGCTCAGCTTGTTATCCGTCAAGCGGAAAATCGCATCCGCGCCCCATTTGTTCGGATCGTTCGCGCGGCAGCGCGCGCCCAGTCCGCCGCCCCACTCATCTGTGAACACGACTTTTTTTCCGTCATTAGAAAACGAGGCCGAGTGCCAATACGAATAGTTCGGATCGTTGACCGCGTCTATGCGCTTTGGATGGACAGGGTCTTTGATGTCCAGCAGAATTCCATTTCCCGAGCATGCGCCTGCCGCGAGTCCGAGCGCTGAGTACACGGTAATATCGTGGCACTGGTTAGTGTCGGACGGCTTTTGCAATCCGTCCTTGCCGTGCGTGCCGCCGTTATTGAGGCCGTTCAGAGCGCCCGTCCTCGGATCCATAAACACTCGCGGACTCGACACCACCTGAGCACTTTGCGGCGTCGCCAGCGGCACCTTAATCACGTCAATGCGAAAGAGCGCAGTATTGGGATCCTTGTCCGGGGTCTCACCCGAGCACCCGGCCAGTTCTTCGCTTTGACGGACAAAGGAGGTTCCGGAGACGTAGATGTAGACGTTGTCCTTATCATTCGGATCAACTACCAGTGTATGCGTGTGCGAGCCACGACAGGTTTGCACCGCCGCCACCTGCTTCGGATTACTAATGTCGGCGATATCGAAAATCCTTACTCCACGGAAGCGATCCTTTTGCGCTGCCGGAAGATGCGGCTTGTTCTCTTGTCCCGCAACGGGCGGAGCCTCAGGCGGAAAACCCTGTGGACCGCAATCCAGCCTGCCGTTCGGCTGCTCGACAGACATAAAGAGCAGGTTCTTGTAAACGGACACGTCGCCCTGCCCGCCCGGACACACCAACGAAGTCAACAATCTGGCCTTCGCCGGATCGGAGATGTCATAGATGTTGACGCCATAAAAGTTTCCCTGAAACAGGTGGTTGCCCTGGAACGCGAGGTCCGAGTTGGCAAAAGCGAGCCCGGCAATAACCAGTTTGAGAGGCTTTGGCATCTTCGAGGAGTCGGCGACGCCGAGTAGACCCAGCGCCTTCTCCACCTTCGGATTATCAGGATCATCGGAGCCGAGTTGAAACGCGTCCGGCTTTTTGAGCAGCATGAGATGCTTGATGCCCATCGCCGCTTCACCCGCCTCGTACATTCCGGGCGACAGTTTGGCGCGCGGGTCGTTGGCATCCGAACCCGTCATCCCCGCAGGTAGCGGCGGGGCCGATTCAGGAGCAAACGGATTACCGCCGTTTGGGTTGGCGGGTTTGGGTTCTTGCGTTTTCATGGGCGTGGGAGACGGCGAGGGCGAGGTCGTTTGGGCCAGCGTCCTGGCTGCAAAACACGCGCACAAAACAAGCGAAGCTGTTAGTAAACGGAAAGCAATAGTATGGACTCGACTCATCGTTTCTCCTCTACAGGTTTTTCACCCAGCATGGTTTGCATAATCCTAATCTCAGCGCGTTGGCCGCTGTCAACATCCGTTGCGAAATTGAACAGATCAGCATCCTGCCCCGCGCCTGCCGTATCGAACAAATCTTTTACCATAATCAACGCGCCGTTGTGATGTTGAATCATTCCGGTCAAAAACAGATGATCGAACTTCGCGCCCCTTGCTTTTCTTAAGTCGTCCATTTGCTTTGCGGTAAGCATCCCTGGCATGAGCATCTGATGGCTAGACATGTCCATGCCTGGCATATTCATGCCCGACATTCCCGGCATCGGCGGCGAAACCGGCTCTCCCCTGGCTTCGAGCCACCGTTTCATCAACCTTATTTCGTCCGACTGTGATTTGCTGATGCGCACGCCGAGAAGGCGTAGGTTCTTGTTCGCCGTATGCGACTCGATGAGCGCGGTCATCTCGACAGCCTGCCCGTGATGCATGATCATCCCCTGCATGAACTCCACATCCTTCGGCGAACGAGGCGGCAGTGTCGCCCTCGTTGATGGCGGCAGTGTTCGGGTTGGCTGGCCTGGCGCACCGGGCTGCACCACGACCGGCGGCGACTCAGAATCAGCCTGCTGTGCGTAGACCGGCAGCGATAAGAAACATGTGAGAGCAACGGCGGCCATGAGCCCGCTTCGCGGCGCTGCAAGACTGATGACTGACCGCAGCTTAAGCCTGGCACTGAAAGTAAACGACGGCATCGGCGTTGATTGATCAAGCATTGAGCGGTTACTTTAGCACAATTCATGCGCATTAAAAATTTTCGGGTGCGATAGTTCTCCGAGTCCATTTCACTAACTCGCTTTTACTTTGAAGCGTCTGGAAATGTGCTGGCTATGCTTGTCGGCCTTGACGGTGATGCGCTCGACGTAGATACGAGTAGTCGCGGCGTTTTCGTGATCGAGCGCTTCCTGGGTCTCCAGGTAACTGCCCGTCTCCTCTGCTACGATTCGTGCGAACGTGTGCCGCGTCTTGTGGACGTTAATCTTCTCAATCCCGATCTTGTGGGCGTAAGCTTTCAGGTTCTCGGCGAAGGAGCGCGAGGTGAGCGGCGCGCCCGGCTTACCTGCCCTGTCGTGCCTGGTCCATATTGGCCGCTCCGAGCCGAGGACGTTCCCTCTTCCGCTCGAATTCAAATAATCAACCAGAGCTTCTCGCGCCATCGGGTCATCAACTGCGCGTTTCATGTACTTCCCGCCTTTGCGCCGGTACTTGATGACCATCCCTACTTCATTAAATTCTACGTCTGTTCCGCGCAGCGAGATCACCTCGTTTCGACGCATGCCGGTGAGAAAATAGAGTAAGAGCAGCGCATAATCCCGCTTGGCGACGATTGAACCGCTTTCAGCCAACTCTTTGATTGCTTCAAGCAGCGAATTCATCTCCTCGTCCGTTAAGTCTTTGACCGAATCCGATTGGTAGGGTCGCGGGCAACGGGGCCGCGCTGGCGCAACCGGGTTGAACTTGATCCGAGTGCTGAGCGGTGGGTCAGACATCAACCACTTGTAGAAGGACGAGACGCGCGAGACACGAGCATAAACGGTGGCCTGTGTTTGCCCCTGAGATTCGAGATGCGCTCGCCACACGATGACGTCCACCGGCGTCACGTCAGCCGGGTGCTTCTTCGTGAAAGCGAAGAAGCCAGTGACGACCTGGACTTTATCTTTAAGCTTGTCTTTGCGGTCATAGACTTCGGCGCGCGTCGTCGCCTCGGCCCAGAGCCCTACCGCGTTGCGGATAGCCAGCCCTGAGCCGCTCAGGGCAAGCGATTCGTTTTCAGTCTGACCAGTCAATATGGCGCTCATAAGTTTATCGTTACCTAGATGTCAGTCGGCTCCCAAGTCGTAATGGCCGTTATGCGACCTAAACTCTCATCGTGAGTCACGACGTCAGCTAAGCCCAGGCAGAGTGCTGACGCCAGTTGGCGTTGTTCATCGGGCGGCAGCTTTCGCGCCTTGGCCAGAATCTCTTCGACAATGCTCATGATTCCCTTCCTCAACAATCTCCAGGGCTGCCGTGTTTGCTCTGTCAAGCTTTTAACACAAGATTTGTAAAGGAGCAACAAGGTTCCACTTTTGTTCACGTAGTGGAATCATCATATAGCTGAACCACTATTTTTACCTTTCTGACTGGCAAAATCGGTGTATGATGCTAGGCTCGTGAAACATCCCTGCCCGAGGAAGGTCTAGGTCAACCATGCGTGCTTTCTGGTGCCCTTTCAGCAATCTCGATTCACTTGCTAACCCGTCGGCTGTCCGCCTCATCTATGAAGAATTTACTTGAGCGGCTTCCTGAGCTTATTCTCAACTCAGAGAGGCAGTTAATGCGCTTCTTCTACGCGGCCCGTCACGTCGAACGTCGTCCGGCCACCGACACTAAGAGAGAACGGGACGGCCTCTGGCCACGCGAGAAGTTGATGAAAGCTTCCAGCCAGATCCGCAACCTCCTGGAACGTGAAACATCGGGCAGAGTCTCTTTGAACAGCTTTATCGGGCGATATCTACATCTGCTCAGTTCCCTTTTGACATGTCGGAAGCTCTAGAGTCTGAAAAGGTTAACCTCCAGGAAGCCGCTCAGATGGCGATGATAACGGCCAGCGTCTTAGAATATGGCCTCAGTGATTGCGCAGGCCAACGAGCTTCTAGAAATTGACTCTCAGGACTTGCGGCACCTCCTTTGGGAAGAAATGAAACGGATTTTCTTTGCCACGGGCGAAGTTCGGCTGGAAGGTCTGTATGAGGAGATGATGGAAGCATTCATGGAGGCTATGGATCAACACCTCAAATGTGCTCTTCAGCATTGAGAAAAGGCGCAGAGTGCGCGAACGCCCACTTAAGCCACCCCAACCATGAAGATTACGCTCTTAGTCGCTTCAAGACATCCGCCCAGCCTTTTTTTAATACTGCCGACCTAGTCGTAATTCTGCACAATCCTCTCCGGCACTGAGATTTTTCTTGACAACACCTTAAGTTTTAGTGCATTTAGGCGATGTCATATGCACTAAACTACCCACTTTTCATCTATGTGCATTTGGCCAGAAAGGATCTATGCAATACACAACTCCGCAAGTTCTTGAAATCGTTGGCATTAGCAGGCGAACGCTCCAGGTCTGGATCGCCGACGGTAAAGTCAATAAAACCGGTGGCCAAGGTGCCGGACGACTTTGGGATGTTTCTGATGTGAAAAGGCTATTGGATCTGAAGCAGAATTCGGTAAGAGGCCGCAAGCCTCTCGAACGTAGTGAGGGTGAAGGAGGAAGACGTGAGGAAGATTAGCGTCCAGAATTTGAAAGGGGGGACGGGTAAATCTACGACCGTCGTCAATCTCGGGGCGGCACTGGCTTTGAGGGGTAAGAAGGTTCTTCTAATCGACACAGACAGTCAGGCGCACGTCGGGATGCACCTCGGTGTTAAGCACTCGGTCACCCTCTTCGATCTGATGACCATTGACCTCTCTATAGAGGAAGCCATCATCCCCGCGCGTGAGAATCTGGATTGTATTATTTCCGATAAAAAGGTGGCCGTTCTCGAATCCATGCTGGTGCAGATGCCACGGCGCGAAGAGATATTAAGACTCCGAGCCCGGCGACTGAAAAACCTCAAATACGACTATGTGCTCGTAGACTGTAGCCCCAGCATCTCCTTAATGCACCAAAATGCCCTGCTCTTCGCCGATTATTTACTGATTCCAGTCTCCATGGACGTGCTCTCTCTGGCCGGTGCTTCATCCATCATGGATTCAAGCAGGATGCTTCTTCAGATGTATGAAATGCCCTTGCAGATCCTTGGCGTGCTCCCAACGATCTATGACGGGCGATTGAATATGTCGAAAGAAGTCGTCTCAATATTAGAGACCAACTACGCGAAACTGACGAGTGTTCTGACCCCCATCCGTACGGATGTCAAACTGAAAGAGGCCGCCGCTGCTCACCAAACAATCTTTGAATACGACCCCAAGTCACGCGGGGCCGAGGATTACATGAAGCTGGCAGAAGAGATCACGGAGTTGGAGACGAGACTTGACCGACAGAAGCAAAAGCCAGCGGAAGCGAAGACTACAGCTTAACGCTGAGGATTTCGCACCGCCTACGGACATGCATCAAGCTCCGGACGAGCCGAGGCTCGACGATGCTTGGGTGCAGTATTACGGGGGCGCAAAACTTGGTGGACTCAAAAGACTTACTTCACTAGATGACGATTCCCCGGATGATAGTAATAACAGCAAGACTATCGTCGCCCCTGAGATAGCTATCCCCCCCGAGACTGTCAGCGTTTCTGAAACACAAAATCAGACTTCCCTACACTCAGTAAAACCTGAATCTCCTTCTGTAAATCTTCATGAGGCTCCCACCGAAAACCGCTCCCAGAATACAGTGGCTCCCATCAAGGACTTTTACAGACAGGAAAAATCTCGAACGGCGGATGCCCAGCCAGCCCCTCGTGCCGTCGAGACGGAGACCGGGCAAGCTCCTACAGTCGGGCAAATAGATGAGTCAAAAGGCGTTAACTTCCATAAATGGCACGTGGATTCCCCTCAAGTCCCGGCTAATGTGGATTCGACTGCCCCTTCTTTCGAGTCCT
>JAXDFO010000151.1:0-14075 GCA_034665545.1 Blastocatellia bacterium | reverse complement strand
GAGAGCTTGTCGAGCATCTCATCCATGCTCGCAAAGGTGCGCTCAATCTTGAAACGCTCTGCGAGCGCGTGGATTCTCGGATGCCCACGGCTACAGAGCGCGGCCACCTCCACCTCTTCGAGCGCGGTCAAGACTTCGAGATGCTTCTCCGCGAAAAAACCCGCCCCGATAACTCCGACCTTCAACTTGTCCATCCTCTACCCTTCAAACTCCTGTTCTAACAAACTCAGAATGTGCCGCTCCAATTCCTGGGCCAGCATTCTGTGTCCGGTCTCGTTGATGTGTATGCCGTCCACCGTCAAGGCTTCGGGCCCGCCGCCCTCAAGTATGAGGTGGTTGAGGTCAACCAGATGCACAGCCGTCTGCTCGTCTGCCTGAGCACGCAGGATGCGGTTGTAGTCCTCCACGTTGCGACGAAAACCGGGCGAGCGCGTTTCCATCTCTTCCGGCGGCTCTATGATGTTGATGAAGACGAGCGAGCGCACGCCCGTGCCGCGCGACCGGCTGACGACTTCCTCGACCATCGTTTTGAATTTCTCAACCGGCACATAGACGCGCTGCCGCATCTTGATGATTCGCCTGCGATGCCTGTGGACGAAATCCAGAAAGCGGACCCTCAATCGCGCGGGCCTCAATCTCTCGACGAAGGCGCGCTCGCGCGGCATGAAGACTCTCGGCGCGCAATCAACAATCCCGATGTGTATGACGACCACCTCGGCCCCGCGAAGTTCGACCATCTCGAACCACTCGTCCAGCACTCGCTCGATGGTGCGGCTGCGCATCCCGCGCTCGATAATCCGGGGCGCGCGTTCACCCAGACGCCGCCGCAGGCTCTCATCCAGCAGGTAAGGATATGTGACCTCGAAGGGGATGTTGCCCTCGCCCGCCTGCCTCGGCAGCGCGAGCGAATCCGCCAGGATAACGACTTTCATGTGCCCACAAAGGAACTGGTCCAATTAAGCAACGGCTGTAAGACTCCCTTGCGCTCTATGCCGTGACGCGACCCTGGGCTGCCCGTGTCCACCACGTTGAAGACCAACGCCTCCACGTCATCATAGACGACGCCGCTCGTCGCCGCGCTCGCCACCGTCACGTTGACCGTGTACCTCCCTATGTTCAGCCACTCCGCCGGAATCAACACGCTGGTCCTGTAATTCCCCTTCGCGCGCGTTCCCAACAATTCGTCGTGCTGGTCCGTGTCCGCAGAGACGAAGGCGCACGTCCCATCCGCCGTGTAGAGCACGATGCTCACGCTCACCCCGGCCACGGGCCGCGCCACCTCATACTCTATGAGAAAACGAAAGCCTTCATGATAGGCGACCTCGCTCTTCAATTCCTGGTCCAACCCGCCGACGAGCGCGACGCGCCGCAAGTTCATCTCCTTCGACGGCTCAGCCGCTTGCAAATACTCCGAACGCTGGACCAGCCCGCTCGTCATGTAGCTCTGGACCACTTTTGAAGTTGGCCCAATATCTATGACGCGGCCCTGGTCCAGTAAAATGCAACGCTGGCAGAGACGACTAATCGCGCCCATGTTATGACTGACGAAGAGGACCGTGCGCCCGCGCGCCGAAACGTCCTGCATCTTGCTGAGACACTTTTGCTGAAAGGCGTGGTCCCCGACAGCGAGCACTTCATCAACGACCAGTATTTCAGGTTCCAGATGAGCGGCGACGGCGAAGGCCAGTCGCACGTACATGCCGCTTGAGTAACGCTTGACGGGCGTGTCCAGAAATTTTTCCACTTCCGCGAAGGCCACTATCTCATCAAACTTGCTCTCGATTTCGGCGCGGCTCATCCCCAGTATCGAGCCGTTGAGATAAATATTCTCGCGCCCCGAAAGCTCAGGGTGAAAGCCCGTCCCGACCTCCAACAAACTCCCGACGCGCCCGTAGAGTTCCGCCCTTCCGGTCGTCGGCTCCGTGATACGCGAGAGCAGTTTGAGCAGGGTTGACTTGCCCGCGCCGTTGCGCCCGATGATGCCGACCACTTCGCCCGGATGGATTTCAAAGCTCACGTCCCTCAAGGCCCAGACCGTCTGCGCCCGCCTGCGCCCCGCGCCACTGAGCAGCGCGAGCGGCGCGCGGGCCCACCCCGCCAACGCCTCGCGCACCGTCGCATAGGCCGCGTCCCGCGTGCCCAGCTTGTACTCTTTGCCGAGTTTGTCCGCTTTGATAATCGGTCTCATCAGTGACAAAAAAATTAATGGACCTCTAAACGATGTCCGCGAAGGTTCGCTCCATGCGCCTGAAAGAGTAGGCGGAGTAGACGAGCAGGACCAGCGTGAGACAGGCGGAGACGGCGAGCGCGGTCCAGTCGAACGGCCTGCCGAAGAGGCACGCGCGAAAGTTTTCGATGATGCCTGCGACCGGGTTGAGCATCAACGCGACGCGCAGTTTGCCCCCGACCATGCTCGACGGGTAGATGACCGCCGAGACGAACATCCACAACTGAATCAGAAACGGCAGCGCGTAACGAATGTCCCTGTACTTGACGTTCAAGGCAGACATCCACATCCCGACGCTGAGGGCCAGCAGCGTCGTCAACGCCAGCAGCAAGGGCAACATTAAAATGGACCAGCGAAGGGCGATGCGGTAGTAGACCATCAGCCCGCAGAGAATCAGAAAGGCGATGGCGAAGTCCACGAGGCCCGCGCCGACCGCCGCGCCCGGAATTATCATGCGCGGGAAATAGATTTTGGTGATGAGGTTCGCGCTGCCGACGAGGGAGTTGCCGCTATTGGTGACGGCGTTGGCAAAAAAGGTCCAGATTAAGAGTCCGGCGTAGGCGAAGATAGGATAGGGGATGCCGTCCGTGCGATTGCCTATGCCCGCCAGGTTGCCGAAGAAGAGCGTGAAGATGAGCATCGTGAGAAGCGGTTGCAGGATGGCCCAGGCCGCGCCGAGGGCCGTCTGCTTGTAACGCACTTTGACATCGCGCCACGTCAGAAAGTAGAGCAGTTCTCTGTACCTCCACACGTCGCCGAGGCCCAGCGCGACCCATGACTTGCTTGGCTCAATCGTGACCAGCGGCTTGTCGGGCAGGGGAGGCGTGGGAGCTTTGCTTTGCGAAGCGGCGATGGTGTTGGCGGCAGCGCCCTGAGTGGTCAAATCCATCAAGTTGCGTCTACGTGCGATTTCTAAGGTCTCACGGAAAAGAGCAAGTCTAGCCGCCACTCTATTGGACGGTCAAGCGATGCCAGCCCCTATTCTTGACACTCTCTCAAACGCAAACCTATACTCGAACACTCTTAAACTGAAGGCACACGGGCCGTAGTCCGGATCAGCATTCCCTTTATCAACTTCATGCGTAAACTTTTTATCACCGGCGGCGCGGGCTTCATCGGCTCTGCTTTTGTCAGGCTCGCGTTGGAGCTTGACCCCGCGTGCGAGATTACGAACTTCGACGCGCTCACCTACGCGGGCAACCCGGATAACTTGTCCGGCCTTGACGAGCATCGTCATCGCCTCGTTCGCGGCGACATCGCAGACCGCGAGGCCGTGCGCGCCGCGCTTGACGAAGACACTGACGCCATCTTCAACTTCGCCGCCGAATCGCACGTTGACCGGAGCATCGCTTCGGCGGAAGAGTTCGTGCGGACGAACGTTTTGGGCACGCAGGTCTTGCTCGATGTCGCAAGGGAGAGGGGCGTGCGCCGCTTCGTTCACATCAGCACTGACGAAGTGATGGGCGCGCTGCCGGACGACGAGAAGGCTTTCTTCACTGAAGATTCGCCGTTCGCGCCGAACAGCCCCTATGCCGCGTCGAAGGCCGCCGCAGAGCATTTCGTGCGCGCCGCGCATCACACCTTCGGCCTCGATACCATCGTCACTCGCTGCGGCAATAATTATGGTCCGAGACAGTTCCCGGAAAAATTCATCCCGCTTATTCTCTCCAACGCGCTTCACGACGAAGCGATTCCGATTTACGGCGACGGTCGTTACACGCGCGACTGGATTTACGTTGAAGACCATTGCCGCGCCGTCTGGCTGGCTGGCACGAAGGGAAGTGCGGGCGGTGTCTACAACATCGGCGCGCGCAACGAACGGCGCAACCTTGAAGTCGTAGAGTCAATCTTGGGCGCGCTCGGCAAGCCCGCTTCGTTGATTCGTTTCGTGAAGGACAGGCCGGGGCATGACAGGCGTTACGCGATTGACCCCGCGCGGGTCGAAGGCGAACTCGGATGGCGACCCGTCGAGACGTGGCAGAGCGGCTTGGAGAAGACGATAAACTGGTACGCGCAGAACGGCGCGTGGATAGAGCGCGCGCGGAGCGGAGCGTACAGAGAGTTTTACGCGAGGCAGTATGGCGAGGAGGTGGGCGCGCCTTGAAAGTTCTGGTGACGGGCAGCGGGGGCATGGTCGGTCACGCGCTGGTCCAATATTGCGAGAGGCTGGGCGATGAGGTCGCGGCCTACGATCATGAGAGGCTGGCTATTGAAGACTCGGACGCGGTCAGGGAAACGCTGGCACGCGAGCAGCCGGAAACTGTCATTAACTGCGCCGCTTGGACGGACGTGGACGGCTGCGAGCGAGACCCGCAGGCGGCCTCTGACGCGAACGCGCGCGGGCCGGAAAACTTAGCTTCCGGCAGTCGCCTGGTCGGCGCGTCGTTCGTACACATCTCGACGGACTTCGTCTTTGACGGCACGAAGGAAGGCTTCTACACGCAACGCGATGACCCGAACCCGCTCAGCCATTACGGGCAGACCAAACTGGACGGCGAGCGACGCGCGCAGAATGCATCGGCGCGGACCATCATCGTTCGTTCGGGCTGGATTTTTGGTCCGGGCGGGAAAAATTTTTTGAGCCGCGTCGTCGAACTCACAAGGAGCGGCCAGCGTCTCAAGGCCATCAGGGACGCTTACGGCACGCCGACCTCTGCGAGAGATTTGGCGGCGCGACTGCGCGAGTTAGCCGAACTTGATTTGCCCGGCATCTATCATGTCGTCAACGAAGGCGAGGGCGCGAGCTTTGAAGAGTTTGCGCGCTCGGCGTTGGACATCGCGGGGCTGGACGCGAGCGTCCTGCAAAGCGCGAGCATGGATGCGCTGCAAAGGCCCGCCCCGCGCCCGCGCAATTCTCGTCTGCGCTGCCTGCTCTCAAACGCCATCGGCCTCAAGCCTCTGCCGTGCTGGCAAGACGCGCTCCGAGATTTCATCACGGAGAAGGCAACATAATAAGGTAAAAGTAAAAAGGCAAAGGCAAAAGGAAGGCGGCAACCGCTTTTTAATAAAGGCTGGCTTCCCCTCACTTTTGCCTTTTTACGTTTGGCCTCGCGGGGCATAAATCTGTTATGATGCAAGGCTTGTTTGCCGCTTCGAGTTTGCCGGTTTTTCTTTTCCATAAGGCTAGAATGTTATGATGTCTCAAGATAATCGCTTGCTTCCGTTGCCCGCAGGGGACCGCGCGCTGGAGCGTCCTTTGAGCGACGTGGCCCAACCGAAATCTTACGGCGCGTCGGTCATCGAGCCGACCAACCTGCGCGAGTATCTCTTCGTCGTCCTCAAACGCAAGTGGCTCATCCTGAGCCTCATGCTGGTCGTCACTTCGCTGGTCACAATACAGATGTTTCGCCAGCCCTCCATCTACGAGGCGAAGACCGAAATTCAGATTGACCAGAAGACGAAGAGCGTGCTTGAGACCAAAGAGATTGTCATCAACGCGCAGAGCGACCCGACCTACTGGGCCACACAACTCAAGCTGCTTGAGAATCCCGCGCTCGCGCGCCAGGTCGTCCTGACGCTGGACCTGCAAAACAACCCTGCCTTCTTCGGCGGACAATCGCAGACCTCGCTGTTCGATTCGCTGCGCCGCCTCTTCTCGCGCGGCAAGAAACCCACTCCTCCGCCCGTCGCCAACGGCGCGCTTCCGGTCGTCACCGAATCGGAGCTTAACGAGCAACAGTTGACGCCGGAGGAGATGGCCCATCTTGAGCCATACGAGGACACGGTCGCCGCCAATCTCACGGTCGAGCCGGAAGTCGGGACCAGCCTCGTTCTCTTGAAGTACAAGCATCCTGAGCCGGAACTGGCGAAGAAGATCGTCAACACGATGGCCGACGTGTTCGTCAAGAATAACCTGGACCGGGAAACGAAAGGCTCTACGAATGCTGCGGACCTGCTCGCCAAGCAGATAGCCGATTTGCAGTTGAGGATTCAGAGAGAGCAGGAGGAGCGGCTCAACTACGCCAAGAACCACAACCTGCCGACCGACATCAACAACTCTCCCGACGCCAACCTTGAAGCGAAACGCCTGGCGACCTATAGCAGCCAGTTGCTTGAAGCCGAGAATGTGCGCAAGGAGGCGCAGGCCAGATACCAGGCGGCGGCCAGCGCGACCGATCCGAATTCAATTCCGGAAGTGCGGGACGACCAGCGTATTCAAAAGCTGCGCGAGACGCTCGACCGTCTTGAGCAGAAGCGCGCCGAACTGCTCGTCATCTATACGCCCGAATGGCCCGATGTCAAAAAGGTGGACGAGCAGATTAAGCCTATCAAGGACGCGCTCGACAAAGCCCCGCGCGAAATCGTCGCTTCGCTCAAATCAAAGTATGAAGCCACCGTCTCGCGCGAGAATAGCTTGCGCGAGGCGTACAGCCACCAGACCGGCGTGACCTCCGCACAGAGCGCGGCGCAGATTGAGTTGAGCGTCCTGATGCAGAAGCTTGAGACAGACCAGCAGTCTTACAACATGCTGCTCCAGCGCGAGAGGGAACTGCAAATCACCAAGAACGATAGGCCCAATAACGTGCGCGTCACCGATTACGGCAAGATACCGCGCGAACCGAGTGGCCCACCGCGCCTGCGCAATATCGCCATAGCTTTTCTCTTATCGTTGCTGGCGGGCATCGGTCTCGCCTTCCTCCTTGATTACCTGGACGACACGCTCAAGACCGTTGACGACGTTGACCGTTACATACACCTGCCCGCGCTGGCCCTCATTCCGGCCACGCGCAACAGCGCCGAGCGACTGCGCTTGAAGGGCAGGGGCGTGAGCGATGGTGGACAGGAGACTACTGCGCTCGCACTGATTGACGACGCGCGCTCGCCCATCGCGGAATCTTACAGGCACTTGCGCACGTCGCTCCTGCTCTCTTCGGCGGGGCAGCCGCCCAAGTCCATCCTCGTGACATCCAGCCAGCCGTCCGAGGGCAAGACGACGACGGCAGTCAATACCGCCGTCATGCTCGCGCAAACCGGCGCGGAGGTCGTCATCATAGATTGCGATTTGCGCCGCCCGCGCCTGCACGCGCACTTCGGCATCAGCAACGCGCGCGGCGTCACCAACTATCTCTCCGGCGAATCGAGCATAGACGACCTCTTGCAGCCTTACGACAAGCTGCCGAACCTCAAGCTGCTGCCCTCCGGCCCTGTGCCGCCGAACCCGGCGGAGCTCTTAGGCTCGGACGAGATGCGCAAATTGTTGGCCCACCTCGGAGAGCGCGGTCGCTTCGCACACATCGTCATTGACTCGCCGCCCGCCATCTCGTTCACGGATGCTTCCATCCTCTCGACATTGGTGGACGGCGTCATGCTGGTGGTCCACGGCGGGCGCAGTTCGCGCGCGGTGGTGCGTCGCGCCAAGCAGCAACTGATGGATGTCGGCGCGCACATCTTCGGCGTCGTCCTCAATAACGTGAAACTCGAATCTCAGGATTACTACTACTACGCGGGCTACTATTCGAGCTACTACTCGGACGCCGAGGACGACGGCGCGCCCGACCCCGGCGCGGGCGCGAGCGCGGGCGCGGGCCGCCAAAGCTGATAAGGCAAAAGCGAAGAGGCTAGGGGCTAGAGGCTAGAGGCTAGTAAAGAACAGATGTCTTTCACTAGCCTCTGGCTTCAAGTCTCTAGCCTCTCTTATTATGACCTTTAACTCGATAGCCTTCGCGCTCTTCCTGCCCATAGTCTTTGCGCTTTACTGGTTCTTACCGCGAAGAGTCTTTACGCAAAATCTGCTCCTGCTCATCGCCAGCTACCTGTTTTATGCGTGGTGGGATTACAGGTTTCTGGCGTTGCTCTTTGCGAGTTCGGTGCTTAACTATCTGCTGGGGCTGGGGCTGGAAAGTGAAGCGCGGCCCGCCCGCCGCAAACTGCTTTTGTGGTCCAGCCTGCTCGTTAATATAGGCACGCTCGTCTTCTTCAAATACTTAGGATTCTTCGCCGCTTCATTCGCCGCGCTGCTGAACCTGATGGGCCTGCGTGTGAGCGCGCCGGTCTTGAATATCATCCTGCCGCTCGGCATCAGCTATTACACTTTCCAGATGCTCGGCTACACGATAGACGTGTACCGCAAGCAGTTTCATGCGACGCGCGACCTCGTCTCGTTTCTGCTCTTCGGTGGATTCTTCGCCAAGCTGGTTGCTGGTCCAATCGAGCGCGCGTCGAACCTTCTGCCGCAGTTACATCAGACGCGCGCCTTCGATACGGCGCGGGCGAAGGACGGGTTGAGGCAGATGCTATGGGGCTTCTTTAAGAAGGTGGTCATCGCGGATAACCTGGCCGGGCCGGTGGACCAGATATACAGCCACTATGGAACTACGGACGGCCTCACGCTGCTGGTCGGGACGTTCTTTTTTGCGATGCAGATTTACTGCGACTTCTCAGGCTATTCGGACATGGCTATCGGGACGGGCAGGCTGTTCGGGCTGGACCTCATGAGGAATTTCGCCTACCCGTATTTCTCGCGCGACATCGCGGAGTTCTGGCGACGCTGGCACATCTCGCTCTCGACGTGGTTTCGTGATTACGTCTTCTTCCCGCTCGGCTGGCTGCGTCGCGGCAAGGCCATCGGAGTCAGAAACGTTCTTCTCACATTCACCTTGAGCGGTCTCTGGCACGGGGCCGACTGGACCTTTATCAGTTGGGGATTCCTGAACGGCCTCTACTTCATCCCGCAGATAATGACGGGCAAGCAGCCCAGGCGCAGCGCGGTCGTGGCCCAGGGAAAGCTCTTACCGTCGCTCGTGGAATTGCGGCAGATGCTGGCGACCTTCGCGTTGGTCCTGCTGGCGTGGGTCTTCTTTCGCGCGGCTTCGCTATCGCAAGCCTTTCATCTTCTCTGGCGCGCGCTGACGCATCCGTGGCTGAACGTGACGCACGCGGGATACCTGCCACTCTTCGCGGTCTGCTGTGCGCTGCTCTTGTGTGAGTGGTTTCAGCGCGCGAAGGAGCATGCGCTTGAGATAGCGGGCTTGCCGCTCGCGTTACGGTGGGCCGCCTACTATGTTATCTTGGCACTCATTTTCTGGTACGGCGTGACGGGTAATGTCCCCTTCATCTATGTCAAATTCTGAGCGCGGGCGGGCCTCTCTTTTGGCCCTGCGTGTCATCATCTTCTGCGCGCCGCTCCTGTTGGGGGCGTGCCTCTTCGAGTTCGCCGTGTATCGCACGCGCGATTCCTGGCCCATTAAAAAAGTGATAGAAGCGCAGACCGCCAGTGGCGGCGAGAGCCTTCTGGGACGCGCGAATTTCTCGCAGCAATACAACATCTCCAAGTCTTTGATGATAAGTCGCAGGCGACCGCGCATTCTCGCTCTGGGCAGTTCGCGTGTCATGGAATTTCGCAGTTTTATGTTTCATCCTTACGAGGCGGAGTTCTACAACGGCGGCGGCCTGATTCAGACCGTCAACGACTTCGCGGAGTTTGCGCGGCAGGTCCGCGAAGGAAGACTGCCCGCGCCGCAGGTCATCATCGTCGGCATAGACCCTTGGTGGGTGAGCGAGGCGACGGACCCGCCGGAGAAGAAGAGTTGGCTCGATGGCGAAGAGGATGCCGTCTATAAATTCTCCTCTCATGTAGAGGCCGCGCGATACCTGATACGCACGGGCAAGTCAAGCTTTCCGTGGAAGGTCGTCTTCGGCCAGAAGCACGGCGCGTCGCCTTATTATAATTATCCTTCGTTCGGCATCGCGGCCATCTCGGCGGGCGTCGGCGAACGCTTCTCCGACGGCAGCTTTCTTTACACGGCGCAACTTCTTGATTTCATCAAGCAGCCGGTTTACAGAGACCGCTTGGCGATTCCCGTTCTGGACCAGGTTAAGCGAAACTATTTTCTCTTCGCGCCGTCGAGGAACGTCGAGCGCGTGCGCGCCCGTATACTGGTCCAATCGCTCGCCTCACTGAAGGCTTCTGGGATAGAGGTCTATGCTTACGAGCCTCCGTTTTCGACGGAGGTGAGGCGCGCGCTGGATGAGTCGCCAACGTTGCGTGTGTGGTGGACGGAGTACAAGGATTGGCTCCGCGAGCAACTCGAAGCAGAGGACATCAGTTGTCTTCCTCTTGTTCGACAGGAGGATTACGGTCTTGATGATACTTACATGCTCGACGCGATTCATGCGGGCGAGGTCTTCGACTCTTACATTCTGGAGAGCCTCGTCAAGCAAGCCGCGCCGGGTAGCCTGCTTGCCTCAATTGATTTAAACTACCTCGCCGCTTTGAGAAAGGGTGAGCACGTTATCCCGCTCGCTTTCGAGCCGCCGCCTGGCGCGCCCGCATCCGGCGGCAAAATATCTGCACAGGAGCGAAGGAAAGAAGCTTATGGCCTTGCCACAGGGAGTGTTGGATTACATTAACGAGAACGCGCAGCGCGAGGGCCTGGCGCAGCCGAAAGAAGGGGACGACCTTTTTCGCCTGGGCGTGCTCGACAGCTTCGCGCTCGTTGATTTCATCAGCGTGCTTGAAGAAGCGTGCGGCATCAAGATACCGGATGGCGATGTCAACCCCGGAAATTTCCAGAGCATAGAAGCCATCGAAACTTACGTCGCGGCGCGCAAAGGGTGAGAGGGAATTGAAAGCACTAATCACAGGCACGGGCGTCTATGTGCCCGAACGGGTCGTCAGCAACGAAGAGATTGCAGAGAGGCTCGGCCTCGCACCCGAACAGATTTTCAAATCGTCAGGCATACGCCGCCGCCGTTGGGCGGACGAGGGCACACGCACGAGCGAACTCGCCGCGCACGCGCTAGGCAGCGCGCTTGAGGATGCGAGGCTTGAGGCCGCCGGTGTTGATTACCTGCTCTTCGGGACGATGACGCCGGATCGTTTTATTCCGGGCAGCGCGCCTTCGGTCCAGAATCAACTCGGCCTGCGCGAGATTCCCTGCCTCGATATTCGCGCGACGTGTTGCAACGCGCTGTACGGGCTGCAAGTGGCGCGCGCGCTGGTCCAATCACGGGTTGCGCGTCACGTCGCCATCTGTCTCGCAGAGATTCAATCCGCCTGGTTGGACCAATCGCCCGCGTCCGGCACTATCTCCATGCTCTTCGGCGACGGCGCATCCGCCATCATCGTTTCCGCAGAAGACGCGCTCGATGAGACGGGCGATGATGATGAGAGACGCGCTATCGAAATTCTGGATTTGTTGCTGGCGACTGACGGCGCGTATGTTGATGATTTGGGCATCCGTTGTCCGGGGACTGAGTACGGAGTCAGGCCGTCGCGCGACGCGGCAGCTATAGAAGGAGAGACGAGAGCGAGTGTTGATGATAGTTATGCGCGGATGGTGGGCCAATCCGTGATTCTGCAAGCTTCGCGGAAGATGGTCTCGGCGAGCAACGCTGTGCTCGCGCGCAATAATGTGTCGGTTGAGGATGTGCGTTGGGTCGTGCCGCACCAGGCCAACGGCAACCTGCTGGCGCAGGTCGCGCGCGGCTTGCGCTTTCCTGCGGAATGGGATGGACTGGTCAGCGTGCTCGAAGATTTCGGGAACACTTCGTCGGCCTCTATGGGACTCGCGCTCGACGGCCTGCGCCGTTCGGGCCGCGTCGGCGAGGGCGACTATCTGTTGCTTCCGGCCTTCGGCGCGGGCTTTACCTGGGGCGCGGGCCTGTGCAGGAGCAAGTAGGAAGTTTGAAGGATGAAGGATGAAAGAGCGATGACGGAGCGCGGGCCGGTCTTCTCCGTTATCATCCCGACGTACAACAGGGGCGATTTGATAGTGAAGACTTTGCAGACGGTCTTCCAACAGACCTATCCGCATTACGAGGTCGTCGTGGTGGACAACTGCTCGACCGACGGGACGGAAGAAATCCTGCGGCCCTTCATCAACTCAGGGCAGATTCGCTTTATCAAACACGACCGCAATTACGAGCGAGCCACGTCGCGCAATACCGGGATGGAGAACGCCACGGGCGACTTCGTGACCTTCCTCGATTCGGACGATTTCATGTATCCGAACGCGCTGGCCGATGCCGCGCAGTTTGTCAAAGAGAATGCGGGCGCGAAGCTCTTTCATAATTTGTACCAGTTGGTTGACCCTGACAATCGAGTGCTCTATAACTTCAGCTTTCCTTCGCTGGATGACCCTTTGCGCGCCATCACCGACGGCAACTTTCTCTCCTGCATAGGTGATTTCATCCACAGGGAAATTTATGAGCATTACAGGTTCGACACGAACCCGATTTTGACGAGCGCGGAGGACTGGGATTTCTGGCTCCGCGTGGTCGCGGATTACAGGCCGCTGAGAATCAACAAGATCAATCACGGCATCGTCCATCATAGTGGCAGGACCATTAAACATCTGGACCTCGAACAACTGCGCGGTCGTCTCACATACATCATCGAAAAAATAGCGGGCGACCCGCACCTGAGCGAGGTCTACGCGAAATATTTGAAACGTTTGGAAGTCGGCTCTTTGATTTACATGAGCACGGTGGCGAACGGCTCGCGCCAGCATGGCGAGGCTTTGAAGTGCCTGATGCGCGCCTACGCGAAAGATTTCCGCGTCGCCAGTTCTTTAAATTTCATGAAAGCTCTGGGCATCGCTGTGCTCAGATGGGATAAGGGGTTTTGATAACTGATGAAGAAGACGGTTTTGATTACGGGCGGGACGGGTTTTTTAGGCAGAAGCCTCGCCGGAGTTTTGCGCGAAGAGTACACGGTCGTGCTCGGAGCCAGAAATAATAAACAGAATTTGATGGCGCGCGAAGTGACTGGCTGCACCGTGCTGCCACTCGATGTCACCAACATTGAGAGCGTGCGCGACGTGTTCGTGGAGGCCAGGCCGCACGTCGTCATCCACGCGGCGGCGACGAAGTTTGTGGACCTCGCGGAAAAATTGCCGCTCGAATGTGTGGATGTCAACGTGCTCGGTTCGCAGACGGTCGCGCGCGTGGCGATGGAGAAGAACGCGGAGATGGTCGTCGGCATCTCGACGGACAAGGCCGCGCCGCCGATCCGCAATACTTACGGATTATCGAAGGCGTTGATGGAGCGCATGTTCTGCGGCCTGGACGCCAAGAGCGAGACGAAGTTTACCTGCGTGCGTTACGGCAACGTCGCGTGGTCCACGGGCAGCGTGCTTCCCATCTGGAAAAGGATGCACGACGAGACGGGCGTGATTCGCAGCACCGGCCCGGAAATGCGCCGCTTCTTCTTCACCGTGGACGAGGCCGTGCGGCTCGTTCGCACGGCGATAGAACAGATTGACACCGTCAGGGGCCGCGTCCTTTCGCGCAAGATGAAGGCGGCGCAGATTAAGGATTTACTGACCGTCTGGATTGAAGAGAAGGGCGGTCGTTGGGAGCGCATGGAGGGGCGTCCGGGCGAGCGCGAAGACGAGTTTCTCATCGGCGACATCGAACTCCCCTTCACGCGCGGGGTTGAATATGACGGGATACAACATTATATTATCTCATTCAACGAGAAGGCGGCCCAGCCGCTCGCAGTCGGCCTCTCATCCGCGAACACGGAACGTTTGTCAAGACCAGAGATGCTGAACATCATCAACCATCCGGCTGAATAAATGGCAAGAATCAATCACGCAATCATCATGGCCGCAGGGCGCGGGCAGCGCATGATGCCGCTCACGGAGGACATCCCCAAAGCGATGGCCCCCTACAACGGCTCGACGCTCATCGCCCAGGGCATAGACAAGATTCGCAAGCACATCCCCTTCATTCACATCACGGTCGGCTACAAGGGCGCGATGTTGGCCCAGCACGTCATCCAGCATGGCGTCAGTTCCGTCTTCAACACAGAGGGGCACAGCAATTCCTGGTGGATTTACAACACGCTCTTGAAGTGTTTGAACGAACCCATGTTCGTGCTGACCTGCGACAATGTCGTGGAGCT